>JANOHG010000886.1:0-4143 GCA_031406375.1 Archangiaceae bacterium
CGCGGACCCATCAGGCCGAGATCTCCGTATTCGAGCGGACGCCCGACTCTCTACGGAACTCCGCCAACACTACGGCCTCGACTGATCCCCTCAAGCTTGCCGAAGCCTGAAATCCACCCACAGATTCAGCTGAGGAACCGAATTCAGTGCCGCCGCCAGCAAAACAGGCAGGAGCTTCCTCGAGGAGGGTGTCATCGCACGGCCCTCCACCACATAGGGGCTCCACTCGAGCCCGCCATGCCCGGCACAGCACACCTGTTTCCGGGGCCAGGGCCACACATTTGGCCGCACTGCCTCGTCACGACATCGAGGTCCAGCGGAGCTTCCATGTACAACGTCGGGTCAACCTGGAACTTGACGCGCATCGGTTTCTGATTTGGCTGCAAGCTTTTGGCTAAATCAAATGGCCTTGGTCGTGCCGTAACTGGTTTGGCCTCACCGTCGCGCCTGATATAGCGTTGCAAGAGATCCTCTCGCGTGATGGGAGTGTGAGACCCCAACTCCGTGACGCGGTGAGCGTGCTCAAAGGCGCGGCTCATTATCTCTTCCGACAGCTTGCTCTCGTTCTTCGCGGAAATGCTCGTGATGATTGGGTTTCGGAACGATCTCGCCCTTTCCGCCTGATAGGTCAGCGCTGTCGCTTGCACAAAGTGGCCCTGAATGCTTCGCGGATTAACCTTTAGCGTCAGATCCGTAAGCGCCAGAGCGGTTCCCACGTCGAGGTAGCCGGAGTACTCGCCAGCAAGCTCGTCAATCAGAGCGGCAAGGAACTCGCGTTTGGTCAACGAGCGCATCAACGCTCCCGAGGCGACAGCCTCCTGCGGGACTTCAAGGTCCTCAATTATCTTCGCGTCTGGGTACTCGCCACCTCCCGAAGTTGTCTCGACGTTGGAACGAAACCCAGGCTCTTCCCACCGAAGAAAGAAATGGTGAGGAGCTACAACTCCGTGAACGGGGTACGAGAGTCGCTCGGCCACCGCGTACCAGAGAACCGGCATAGAAGCGCACGTGCCTTTCTTCGTCTTTAGAAGTCGCCAGAAGGAACCGGGAAGCGGCTTCAATTCGCGCAGTGCAACGACATCGTAGGCGTAGCCTCCGTCACGGAAGAGAACCGTATTGATCACTCGAATCCGATAGTCAGGGTCGGTGCTGCCTTTCACGATTCGTTCAACTCTTGCCGCAAGTTCACGAATTTGGGCAAGGCCCTGCTGGACATCCACGTCTGGCTCTTTGACCGTTGACAGCATCAGCGCCGCTTCCCCGATGTTCAGCTCGTGCTCCGGGATGTTGAGGAGCTTGCGAGCAAGGACCACTGCGGGACTTTCGAGAGGAAGGGCTTCGCTTGTTGGTGCGCCAGCCATGGCGGGCAGGCATCCGACGAGCAGCATGAGAACGCCGACCCTACACAACGTCATCATCGCCACCTGGAAACCGACCGGCCACCTTGTACATGAGACGCCCGTCTCGCTCCAGTGGCCCCGTCCCGTCAAGCGAGGGTCGGCATGTGGCCTGCACGGGGTTCGCTGGTGTTGTTGCCGCACCGATTCATCTGTGCAGGGCCGTCCTCCGTGGTGCGGTGGAGGACAGCCGCACTCTTCGGAGCCCGGGCAGAGTCACTGCGGGCAGGCGGCAGCGATCTGATCGGCATTGAGCCCGGCCTTGCTCAGCTTCGAAAGTTGGGCGGCGGTGCATGGCGGTGCACGTGGCTTGGTCGGTTCAGGCGCTGGCGCGGTCTTCGTGTCCACGGGGGCCGACGTGGTTGGCTGGGCTGGTGGGGCGACCTTCGCCTCTGCGGGAGGCGGCTAGAGCGTTACCCCACTCGCGCCGCGATCGACAAGCTCGCCGCCCGCTTCGGGCTTCCGAATGAGCCCCGAATGCAGGACTGGGAATGGGAAGTCGCTGATGCGGGGCGCATCGACGAGTTTCTCACCGGCTATTGCTCGGGCGAGCTGTCGGAGGACGAGTGCTTCACGCTGATGGAGACGCTGATCGAGTCGTTCGAGGACCTGTGTTCCGCGGGCACGACGCTTGAGAGCGACCCTCGCTGGGCGAGGCTGCTCGCGTTGCTCGACGACCAGATCGCGCTTCACATCAAGACGGTCTGGTACTGGTCCGTGGAGGACAGCAGCCTTGAGGACGCGTGGCGCGTGACGCCGTTCATGCGCACCCTGCTTGCCAAGCACCGCACCCGCTTTGAGATGCCGCCGTCGAAGTAGCATCAGAACGGCGAGGGGTTTTCGGCCAGGGCACTATGGGGGTGGATGCAGCCGCCCCCGCGCTGACGCGACTCGGCCAAGGCGGGCACCCTTGCCTTCCACCTGGCCCTTCGAGGCCACGGCTCTGAAGTCAATGAACGCGTGGGCCGGATCGGCGGGCTGCTCGGCTGACTCGTCAACGGGCTGGGGGATTGCTGAGAGGCCTTCCTTTTTGACTTCGCCGACAGTGACGGCCCAGGTACCAGCTGACTTGAAGCCAAGTCGTTGAGTAAAGTGGTCGTGTGCCGCCGACGCCGTGGTCACTGACCCGCGCGAAACCGACAGTTCGCCAGCGTCTTTGGGCATGGGTCGGAAGCCTGGCTGCTCACGCGGCCTTCGCGGATGAACGACGGGTTCACCTGTCGAAACAGTAGTTCGTCACCATCATCGAGCGCGGGCGCGTCGGGCATTGGTCAGAGGTGGTCGGCTACGAAGCGACCAAGCTTAGGCTCAGCGCCAGGCTGGGTCAGAACAAGAGGAAGCTCATGGACCTCTTCCGATCCGACCCTCGCGGCGAACGCCTCCACTGTCTTGGAGGTAAGGTCTACCGTGGCCGCTACTTCCCAGCCGCGAGTTGACCACTCAGCACGCGCGCCCCCCTCTGGGGTTGGGTAGATGTACGGCGTTGGAAGATGAAACGAATCAACGAGCCCCCGAAGAACGTTGGCGAGCCATCCCATGGGCTCAGCCTGGAACGCTGGGCTTTGTTCGTCGAACCAGCCAGCACCCAGGTCGAGCAAGGAACGAACCTGCACGTCAACGGACGTGGAGCAACTACGGAAGGTGGGCGAGTCGGCTTCCTCAGCGGGGCTCACATCGGTTGCGATGAGCACCCGTTGCAGCGTGCCGTCCGCGCTGAAAAGGCCATTGCCTCGCACGCGAACCGGCGCGGTGCCGGTAAGTGATGTCAGGGCGAGCGGCATGAACAGGGGAGGAACCCGCACGTCGACTTTCATCCCATCGGCCGTGCGAAGAGCAAAGCCTTCGGTGTCCTTGTCGGCCCCTCGCACTTCGCCCACGAGGTCGACGTTGTCTTCGTAGGTCAGTTGTGCTCGCAGCACGAGCGCCCGGCGAACTTCTCGGTTGTAGAGCGCCCCTATGCGCTGGCCGGGCTGGGCAACAATCATGGACTCGTCGTCGCGCAGCGTGCGTCCAAAGGCGTTGAAGCGAAACAAAATGTCAGGGGTCACTTCGGAAGGAAGGTCGCGACCGGCCGTCACGGCCTCGATGGCCTCTTGTAGCTTGTCGCGCGCTGTGGCGAACGGGTCAGGCCCGTCAAGCTCAAAACCGGGGAGCGCGGTCGGCACGGGCAGAAGCCGCGCGATGTTGGGTACCGCACTGCCGCTTTCCACCTTCTCAAGAACCAATCGGAAGCCTGCCTCGAAGCCCTTGGGCAGTCTCTGTCGCTCTGGGTGCGCCGCTTGGAAGACGCCCTTCGCGAGCGCAAGCACCAACTCGCGGTAAGCCGCAAGCTCAGGCAACGCCTCGACCGGCATCAGCCCATCGGTGTAGCGCGTCCCTCGAAAAACGAGGTTGGCAAATGGGTCCTTCATTTTATCCATCTTGCTCTAATGGCGAGCAAGGGCATCACTTCTCGGTGCGAAGCCAATGGCTCCCTCAACCGGCGATGAACCGTCGCAACGTCGTGCGCTATGAACCTCGACGCCAAACCGCTGCTCGACTGGGCGCACCCGAGCGGCGAGTAGCTCGCTCGCTCGCGGCTGGGCGAACTGCCTAAGCAATCTGTGGGCGCCGGCGCTTCGACTGCCGCAAGGCAGCGGATTCCCACGATCGCCGGGCTGGCATCGCCATTGCTCTGTGCCGCCAGCCATGAAGACAAAACAACTCCTATACCTCATGCATCGACTTGCGCTCTCGGCCGCACTGC
>JANOHG010000948.1:0-13616 GCA_031406375.1 Archangiaceae bacterium
ACCGCTCGGGCATCTACGCCTCGACCCAACAGCATCGGCAAATCGCCGAGGCCTCGAGGCAGGCCTACCAGCAGGAACTGTCGAAGGCTGGCCTCGGCACCATCGCGACCGAAATTCTCGATGCTCCGCCGTACTGGCCAGCCGAGGAGTACCACCAGAAGTATCTGGCGAAGAATCCAGATGGATACTGTGGCCTGGGTGGAACCGGAGTCTCCTGCCCGATGGGCGTTCAAGGGTCAGTTTGAGCAGCGACCAGAGGGAGGCCATGTCGACCGTCGATTGGAATGCCGAGACGTACCACCAGGTGTCGCAGCCCCAGCTTAAGTGGGGGCTGGAAGTGATGTCCGAGCTTTCACTGCGCGGCGATGAACGCGTCGTGGATGCAGGGTGCGGCACTGGACGTTTGACCGCGCACCTGCTCGAGCGGCTGCCGCGCGGAAAGCTGGTGGCACTCGATGTCTCGGACGCGATGCTCGACAAGGCACGCTCAGAGCTCGCCCAGTATTCGGAAAGGGTCGAATTTCATCGGGTCGATTTGGGAGACCTGCAGCTGCGGCTCGATGCCGACGTCGTCTTCAGCGCTGCGACATTTCACTGGGTGGCAGACCACGCGGCGTTATTCAGAGGCCTCGCTGGTCTGCTCAAGCCTGGCGGCAAGCTGCACGCGCAATGCGGTGGTGAGGGAAACTTGAGCGGCTTTCTCACGCTCGCCCGCGAGCTTGCTCAGACGCCCCCGTTCGCAGCGTTCCTCTCGGGCTTCGAGTACCCCACCTACTTCGCAGCGCCCGCTGACGAGCTGCCACGACTCGCTGCTGCGGGGTTTACCGACGCGAAAGCGTGGCTCAAGAACGCGCCGACTCCTTTCACAAACGCCGACGATTTTCGCACCTTCGTCGGGGTCGTCGTTCTTCGACACCCGCTCGCGATCCTGCCCGAATCGCTTCGGGGTAGGTTCCTGGACGAGGTGACTGCCCGGGCGGCACCCGAGTATTGCCTGGATTACGTCCGGCTCGAGCTGCGCGCGACGCGCTTGTAGCCACCGGCTCAATTGGAAATGACTCGCGATTCACAGATCCGTCACACTGCGTTTCACATGAGCCGATATTCGCTGCTGATCGTCGGGTTCGCCTCGGGTTGCATCGTGACTGGCACGACCGACGCGGGCACCGACGCGGGGTTCTTCGACGTTCGTGGCCCATTCGCGGTCGGCAGTGCGCGCACCGTCATCGACAACAGGGACGGCGGCCGCGCCCTGCCGGTGGAACTCTGGTACCCAGCCACAAAGGCTGCAGAGGCAGAGGCCGCGGCTGGGTTTCCCGTCGAGCAGTTCGAAGAAGGGGCGCGCCGCATTCAACTGGCGGCTTGGGTGTCGCAAGCGCCCGAGCAATGTACCCCTCGCCTGGCGCACTCGGCGCGCGACGCCACGCCTGCGCCAGCGACCGAGCCCTGGCCACTGCTCGTCTTCTCGCACTGCACCGAATGCTTCCGCTTCAGCCTTCACTCCATCGCTGAACGACTCGCAAGCCACGGCTTCGTGGTCGCGGCTCCCGACCACGTCGACAACACGCGCTTTGATGCCACGGCGCCGCTGAGCAATGCCTTCTTGGCGGTTCGTGCAGACGACGTGTCGCGCGTCCTTGATTCGCTGCTCGACGCGAACGCGAGCCAGGTGCCGTCGTCGCTGCGTGGGAAGCTCGACCCCGCCAAGGTCGGCGTGGTGGGACACAGCTTCGGCGCAGTCACCGCTGGGAAGGTGGTCGAGCGTGACGCGCGCGTCCGCGGAGGTTTCCTAATTGCCGCGCCAGTCGACAGCCCCTTTCTCAACTCGGGAAGCCTGGCTGCCATCACCCGACCGCTCTCGTATTTGCTGGCGCTCGAAGACAACTCGATTTCCTATGTCGGCAACGGCTTCATCCGAGACAACTTCACGAAGGGGCCGAAGCCTTCGTGGTTGATCGAGGTGAAAGACGCAGGCCACTGGACGTTCTCGGACATCGCGGGGCTCGGCGGGGCATACCTGCCCGGCTGCGGCGCTGGAATGCGCGACCCGGACGGCGGCGTTTTCACCTACCTCGACAATGGGCTCGGTCGGCGCATCGCGCAGCGCTCGGTCACTGCCTGGGCCGCCCAGCTGTTGCGCAATGACGGCGAGGCCGCGGCGGCGCTGTCGATTGGCGACCCGGCAAACACGGTGACGGTGAGAAGACGGTGAGCTATCGCCGCTGCGCGACGTGTTCCTTGAAATAGTCGCCGATCTTTCGGGTGCCCCTCACCGGCGCGACGAGATCATTCTCGGACAAGCTCGCGACAAACTCGAGCAGTTGTCCCATGCGTGGTTGAAACGGAGTCGCACAATACGCCGCCATTTTCAGACCCCACAGCGGAGCCTTCATCGACTTGTCCGGCTTTCCGACCGCAGCGCACGCAAGCGAGTTCATCTGGGCCCGCGTCAGCACCTCGGGTCCACCACACGGAAGATCCTGCGCGCCGCTTTCGATCGCTTCCAGGCAGACCTGGGCGAGATCTGCCTCGTGAATCGGGTTGCTCTTTGCGTGGCCGCCCTTGAAAGAAGGCAACCGGCCTTTCTTGGCGAGCACCAACAGCTCAGCCAACGCAGAGAAGAACCCCGTCGGCCGGATGATTGAGTACTCGAGCCCGCTGGCCTTGATCGCGTCGACCACTTCTTCGTGCGCGCGAATGTACTTGATCGCCTTCATCGCTTCGCTGTGGAACACCGACACGTAAACAAAGCGCTTGGCCCCGGCGCGTTTCGCCTCGCCGAGCAATGCGAGGTTGGCCGGGGTATCCACCGAGGTGAAGCTTGCCCGCCCCGCGCTCAGCTCGGACGACACCGAAGCGCCCAGACAAGAAAAGACGGTGTCGACTCGGTCTGCCGCGCCTTTGAGCGTTTCGGGTTTCAGCGCGTCGCCCCGATGCTTCGTGGCTGCGTCGAGGTTCTTCGGCCAGCGGCGCTCGTCGCGCACCAGGCCGCGCACCTGGTAATTCCGCGCGAGAAGACCGCGGGCGACTTCCGCCCCGAGGGCTCCGGTGATTCCTGCCACCAGGACATGTCTCATTTTTTTGAAAGGTACCAACGCCCCGCCTCTTCGCGAGTAAATCTACGAATGAAGCTTGAAACGGTAGACTTAGGCTTATGAGCGCCATCATTGATTGGGCCCCCCTGTTCGCTGCAGCCGATGCGGCCCGCAAGCGTGCGCACGCCAGGTACTCGAACTTCCAAGTCGGAGCGGCGATTCTCTGTGAGGACGGGACGATTATTGGCGGCTGCAACGTCGAGAACGCCAGCTTCGGCCTCACGCTGTGTGCTGAACGAAATGCGATCGGACACATGGTGTGCGAAGGGAAGAAACTGGCCGCGGTCGCAATCGTCGTGGACAGCCGGCGGCCGATCCCTCCGTGCGGAATGTGCCGCCAGGTGATGGCAGAGTTTGGTTCCGCCACTCTCGAGGTCAGGACGCGCACCCTTCAAGGAGCGGAAGAGCAGTACACGCTCGGCAACTTGCTGCCCCATGCGTTTACGGCCGAATTCCTGTAAGAGTCGGCACCGGTTGCGGTGAGAAGTTTTCTCTTGCGGATTGGGGAATGGCTGAGTGTCAAGCCAATCGATGAGCACTGAAGACCTAGAGGGCCGTTTCGTTGTGAAGGGTCCGCTTCGCTGTGGCGGCGTTGGTTCGCTGTTGTGCGCGGAAGACAAAGACGGATCGCGCACAGCGATTCGGCTCATTCCTCAGCATGCAAAAGGAACCGAAGCCATCGAGGCGGCGCTGCGAATGCCAGCGCATCCGGTGCTTCCGAGGACTTTGGGGTCGGGTGCCCTCAACGATACAGCATGGGTGGCGATCGACTTTCCCGAAGGCGATCTGCTGGTGAACCGAATTCCGTTGCCCACGGTCGCCTTGACGACGATGGGCTCGATGGTCGCTGGCGCGCTGGCGGCGCTGCATCAGAACAACATCATTCATGGCGAGCTCTCCTCCGAATCGGTGCTCGCCGTCGGTGGTTCCGGTGGCGACCGATTTGTGTTGTTCGACGCGCCGTTGGTGGTGATGAATCAGCTGACGGATCGCCGCGGCGAAGAACGGCTGCTGTCGCGGTTGACTCAATTGGTTCCGTTTCTTTCTCCTGAGCGCGCGCGCGGAGCTGCCGCGAGTCGCGCCTCGGACGTCTGGTCGTTGGGGATGATCATCTCGCTCGCGAGCGGAGCCAAAGGCGTTCCAGGCCACGCGACACTCGAGAAGATCGCCGCGATTGTAGCCAACAAATGGAGGCCTTCAGTCGCGCCGGCACTTCCAGTCGCGCTGCGGCTGCTGCTGACGAGAATGCTCGCTCCGGAACCACGCGATCGCCCCTCGTCGGCCGACGTGGCGCTCGAGCTTGGGAGTCTCTGCGCAGCGCTCCTTGAACATCAGGCCGTCGTTCCGCGAACTCCGCCTGGCTATCCTGTTCCTGCGTTCCGCCTCGATGAATTGATCGGGCAGGGGAAGGAAGGGGTTGATCCATTCGATGCGCTGGTTGCGGCGGGCGTGAGCGTGACCGGGCCTGATGAAAATGCCGAACCCACCGGCCGAATGGGCGTCGCGCTCGGGCCGGCTGCGACTGCTCCTTTTGACCCGCGGTGGTTCGAGCCTGCGCCCTCTGGAGCCTTCGCCACGAAGCTCGACGGCGACGCCGCGCCAATTCAGTTGACCGAGGTGATTTCGGCGCAGCACCCCGCATCACTTCCGGTGCCGCCGATTCTCGATCCTAAAACGGCGGTCGTTGCGCCACAGCCACCGCGCCTGCCATCACCTGCTCCGATGCCGCTGATCGCAGTGTCGGACCTCGCGCAGACTCATCTCGCGACTGGGCAGACGCTGCGCTTCAGCGCTTTCGAGAATCTGGCCGAAGCGGAAAGCGTTCCCGTCGAGATCCGCGTTCCGGTTGTCGCCGAGCCGGTTTCTCAGCACGTGACGGTTTCGCAAGAGGCGCCGTCTGTACCGACGGTACACGACCTTGCCGAGGAAGCATTCGCAACGAACGTCCGTCGAACCCAGAAACAACGGCTTCGGGTGGCTGCAGTCGCCGCCGGGCTGCTCGTTCTCACAGTCGCCGGTGTGCTTCTGAAGTCGTCGTTCGAGCAGTCGGAAGTCGCCGCAGTTCCCGGAAACGCCGCTGACAGGCCGCAAGTGGCTCCCGTTGTGAAGCTCGAGCCCGTCGTGAAGCTCGAGCCCGGAAAGATGGTCGAGACTCCGAAGTCTGCCACCGCGAAAGCGGTCGTCGGGCGCCCGGCCAAGGCGCGCAACGTGGCCGTGGAGACTCCGCGCAGCCCCGCATCGCGGCTCGACAAAGGCGACTGACGCGAGTCTTGCGACCGGAAATGTCGCAGGTGCTATGAGCCCGGCTCTATGAGCCAGGTTGCGCTGATCACCGGAGGGACCCGCGGCGTTGGCCGCGCGCTGTCCCTTCGTCTCGCCAAACGTGGGATGGACATCGTCGCGACGTTTCGACGCGACACCGAAGCGGCCGAGGCACTGAAGAAGGAAGTCGAAGCTCTCGGACGCAAGTGCATCGTTGCACCTGCAGATCAGCTCGAGCCCGAGACGCTTGAGCCGGTGTTCGCGAAAATCAAAGCCGACTTCGGTCACCTCGACGTCTTCGTCGCGAACGCAGCGTCAACCAAGTTCGCACCGCTGATGGACACCAAGCTGCACCAGATGGACAAGACGTTCAACGTCACGGTGAAGAGCTTTCTGCTCGGGTGCCAGAACGCCGCGCCGCTGATGAAAGGCCGCAACGGAAAAATCGTCGCGGTGTCCGGCATGGACTCGCGCATCGCGCTGCCATTTCACGGACTGCTCGGTGCGATGAAAGGAGCGATGGAGATCCTCGTTCGCTACCTCGCCACCGAACTGGCTTCTGATGGCATTCGCGTCAACGCCGTGAACCCGGGTTACATCGACACCGAATCGTCTCGCTTCTATGTCGGCGTCGCGCAGTGGGAAAAGATGGCTGCGCAGCTGGGCAGCATGGTTCCGACAGGAACCATCGGCACCGCAGACGAAATCGCGGCGAGCATCGAATGGCTCTGCATCGACGAGTCCCGCTACGTCAACGCGACCACGCTGGTCGTTGATGGCGGGCTCGAAGCCAACTACCAGATGTTTCTATCGAGCAAGATCGCTGGGTAGAGGCGCGGGCGTGCGGTTCGTCGTCACCTTCTGGTATTGGCTCGTCTTCTGTCCGACAATTCTGTTCGGCTGGTGCCTCGCTGTGCCTCTGTGGCTCGCGACGATGGCGTTCGACCCGGCACAGAAGATTCTCCACCTCTTCGTTCACACCTGGGTCTTTCAGTACCTGAAGATCTGGCCCGGCTGGAGCGTAAAGGTGCTGCACCGCAAGCGGATCCCCGCCGGAGCCTGTGTCTTCGTGGTGAACCACCAGTCGATGGCGGACGTGGTGGCGGTGATGGGCCTTCGCACCCAGTACAAGTTCGTGTCGAAAGAGACTCTGTTTGCCCTTCCCATCGTCGGGTGGACGATGAGGATGCTGAAGTACATTCGCGTCGAACGGGGAAAACCGCATTCGATGCACCAGATGCTCGCAGAATGCCGCTTCTGGGTCCGCAAAGGCGTCCCGGTTTTGATTTTTCCCGAAGGAACCTACTCGTCGGATCCAAAGAAGCTGCTGCCGTTCAAGCGCGGCGCGTTCATGCTCGCTCTCGAAGAGAAGGTTCCGTTGGTGCCGGTCTTTCTGCGTGGAACCACCGAGTTGATTCACGAAGACGGCCCGTGGATGTCACCGCGCGCCCGCATCACTGTCGAGGTACAGGATCCAATCGTGCCGCTTCCAGATGAGACCGACGAGGCCTTCGCGAGCCGCACGCGAAGGCTGTTCGCCGAAGCGTTGGGCAAACGCCTCTGAGCACCTCTACGGCCAGATGGGGCCGGTCACGAAGCGACCGACTCCGTGCTGCGCGTTCGACTCGGCGACTTCCGTCCAGGTCACTGCGTCCGAAGACGACTTGCGGTTCGGAGTCGGAGGCGACGGGTACTGATAGCGAAGAGCGATGAAGTGGTTTCGCTGATCGTAGTGCATCCCCTCAAAAGACGAGGTCGGTGTCGCGGTTGCCCACTGGGTTCCGTTGGAAGACGAGACGAGAAACCGCGTGTAGGGCGGCATCGGGCGCAAACCGCCCAAGTACAGGGTGCCGTTCTTCTCAGTCATCCCCGCCTGACCCGACACGTCGACTCCTTGGACTGGTTGCCAGGTCGCTTGCCCGTCGGAAAGCGAACCGAGCAGATCGCCAAACGCTGCGTAGAACCGGCCGTGTGACGCCACGTAGATGATGTCGTTCGCCGGCCGATTCATCAGCGCGGGGATTTCAGTCCACACCACGCCATCCGACGAGACACTGGACACATGCGCTGCAGGGCTGGCGTAGGAATTTCCCACAGTGACGAACCGCCCGCCCCCATAGGCGACCGCACGGTGGTGGAAATCCATCGACATGCCCGGGCACGTCCAGCTGAGCGCGTTGGCCGACCAACAGCGCGCTCCATTTCCGCCCGCCGCCACGAAGCGCCCGCCCCCATAAGCGCAACCCCCGAACCAGCTCGCCTTCGGGCGCCCTCCCATTCCATCGAGCGTTGTGAGCGTCGTCCACGATGCGCCGTCGCGGGTCGAACGGAAGGTCGCATCGCCTTGACCACCCACTGCGAGGAACCTTCCGGCGCCGTAGCAGAGGCCGCGGATCATCGCGTCGGTGTGCCCATCAGCCCAGTCGGGATCGCTGGGCGACTTGTCCTGCACGTCGCCTTGAATGGTGACGTTTCCATCCACGGTGAAGTAGCGACGGTCGCCACCCACGCCAACCGTAATCAGGTACCCCGCGTCCGACGTGCTACCGCCGCCCGCCCCTCCTGCGGCCCCACCGCCACCGGAACCCCCTGCGGCCCCACTGCCAGATCCGACGACTCCACCTCCGTCAGCAGCTCCTCCGCCTGCCCCGCCGCTGCTCGAGGGCGCTGAGCAGCCGAAGAAAACCAAAGTCGCACCGAGCAGGGTCAAACGCAGCACATGCGTTGACCCTTCGAAGGGTAAGCCGATGAACATGTGCGCTCCTGATTGGCGAACGCAGCTTACTCGACGATGGGAGAATCCAACCGGTACACTGGGTAGAGGTTCCATCGCTCGTCGTGGCTTGGGTGTCGCGATGAGAAAAATGCCAGCCGCGCTTCCGAGCTCTTTGCGAACTCGGGATCTTTAAGGCGGATGTTGAACTCAGCCATCAGCTTCGGATCCTTGAGCATCTCGCGGGCAACGCCTTCGGCCACGTAGTCTTCGAGGTATTCCTTCTGCTCAAGGTGCGCATTGAAGAACCCCCACGACACCATCGAATCGGGGGCGGTCGGCTCGAGCAGCTGAAGCAGCAACCTCAGCCGCGGCTGCGCTGATGGCACGAACAATGCGCCGGCCTGAACATCGCGCGGCTCATCCTTCCACTCGCCTGACACCTGAACTGTCAGCCGGCCCTCGTACGACACTGGGCGAAACTTCGCCTTCGTCACCCGAAACGTCTGCACCGCCACCTGGGCTTTCGCCTTGGAAAGGACCTGGAACTTGAAGCCGTGCAGCTTGAGCTTCTCGCCGACGATGCCACTGTGCCCTGGCATCACCACCCACCCCGACTTCGGCGTACGCGCCTTGGCGACGGCAATCACGTCGTCGCGAAAAGGCACTTTCCAGATCTGTGGTGTGGTGTCGTCGTAGCGCACCCATTTCTTTCCACTGACCGCCGAGTCTTCCTGCGTGAACGCGTAACCCTGGAAGTCGATCGTCTTCATCGCTTTGCCGCTGTCCCACGCAATCGGAAGCTCCTCTCCGGCCAACTTGAGATCTGCCGCTTCCCCCGCTTGAGCCGCCTTCCGCCACGCCGCGCCGTGGGTTGCGGCTTGCTCGAGCAGCAACAGCGCGACGTCGTAGGTGGCCTTGACCCGGGTCGCGTAGTCCTTCCACGCATGCGTCTCGACCAGCACTCCGAAGCGGTGATGCGACGCCCAATACGAGTGGGAAAATCTCAGCGGTGGCACGCCGTACCCAAAGCCCGACATCGGCTCATCGTCCTTGTCGAACGATGGGTAGAAATCGAGCGGCATGTGGCCCAGTGGAACCAGCTCCTTCATCAGTGCATTGCTCAGCGTAACCCCCATCGCGTTGAGCTCTGGCGTACCCGCGAAACGCGGCTCGATCATCACGCCGACGTCGGGTTGAAATTTTGCTCCGTCGGTGACGTGGAGGTCCGCGAAGAGAATCGGGTCGTACTTGAGCAACAGCATGAGCATCGCCTGCATCTCGGGCGCGTCGGCTTTCATCCAGTCGCGATTGAGGTTCAGGTTCTGCGACGTGACCCGCCACCCCATCTGCGCAGGTCCAATCTGGTTGGGCCGATTGTTCGGGCCGAACCTCTCGTGCCCATCGATGTTGAAAACCGGCACCAGAACGAAGGTCACCCGGCTCAACAGCCCAGGGGACTGCGTGCCGTCGAGCAGCTGGCGCAACAGCCAGAAGCCAGCGTCCTTGCCGTCGATTTCTCCTGCGTGAATCCCGCCTTCCATCAACACCACTGGGCGCTGTTTCTTTACATTCGCCGCAGGCTCGAAAGTGCCATCGCCGCTGGCGATCAGCGCGAGCATCGGTCGGCCCTCGGGGGTGACGCCGAACTTCTCGCACTTCACCTTTCCGGGAAAACGCTTCGGAAACGCCGCGCACAACCTTTCAACCTCTTCATAACGACCTGTCTGTTTCCAACCGCTGGTCTGGGCAACGGTGGTCAGAGGGTCAGCAGCGAGCACAAGCAAACTGGCAAGGAGCGACATTCTGCACTCCTACTCCTCACCGATGACGACCGCGATCGGTTAAATCAGGGCTCCTGACGTAGATCGTTGCTGCACCCACCGGAGCTTTAGCGATGGTCAAAGCCAAGAAGAACGCGATGCCTGATTTCGACGCTGACAACGCGAGGAAAATCCTGCTGGGCGTCGGGCTGCTCGGCATTGGTTTAGTCACCGCTGCCGCCGTCGGCTTCGTCGTCGTTCGCAAGCGTGAGCTTGCCGACGAGCCCGAGAACGACTTCTACGCAATGCTCGGCATCGGCGCCTGATCGTCGCGCGCAGAGCTTGGCTGGCTTGGCAAGACTGTTGAGGGTCGATGGCGTGCGGTGAGAGCGCCAAGCTCGCGAGCATCAACGATTAACGACGAACGCACACGCGGCGTCGAGCGTAATTCTCACTCCTGCGAGCGCTTGAAGAAGCGCGGTGTAGTGCGCACGCTCGGCCGACAACTGCTCCTCGAGCACGTCGCCCTTCACGCCCTGATGCGTCAGCGACAACTTCACCCGACGCACCATCGTGTCTCGCTCCGCTTCGATCGCCGCCCGTGCCCGCCCCGCCCTTCGCTTCAGCTCGGCCTGCGCAGCGAAGCTGCCTGCCGCAACCGCCAAATCCAAGCCGGTGGGCAGCGCGGGAAACGCTGCGCGCAGGTCCTCTCCTTTGATGGAACGGCCGACCGTGCCGTTCAGTGTCTCGAGAAGCTTCGCGTCTGCGGGCTTCACCTGGCCGTCTTCGTCAATCAACAC
The DNA here is from genome assembly GCA_031406375.1 of Archangiaceae bacterium. Taxonomy (GTDB): domain Bacteria; phylum Myxococcota; class Myxococcia; order Myxococcales; family Myxococcaceae; genus JAGSPQ01. The sequence goes on from JANOHG010000948.1 coordinate 10,634, forward strand.
CGCGACCTGCACCAACAGCCGATCAAGGAAACGCGAGAGCTGTCGCGAGGGCACCTTCGCTCCAACTGTGGTGTCAGCGGGCTCGGGAGGAGTGAGATGAAAGAGCAGTTCGACACCGCGAGCCTTCTGCGGCCCGCGAACCTCGAGAAAGCGAGCTCCGTTACGACCGTACGGCCCATCGCGCATGAAGCCAAACAACGCCTCGACGATTGGATGACCGGTAGCGAAGTACTCGATCTCTTCCTGCTCGACCGCGGTGTCGCGCCAGAAAGTGCCGAGCACCGTCCGTTCCTCCGAGATGTCCAAACCGGGCAGCGCTTCGACCTTCAGCGCATGCCCGAAGTGAAACGCACACTGAAACGCGTCGACCATCTGGTCGGTGTCGACGCCCACGCCGATTCGCAGCGCCAGCTCGGTCACTGTCTCTTCGAGTCGTTCGTCGAGATCGCGCGCGATCGCCCACAATCCATCCTCAAGAGACTCATCGCCTTCGTCGTCGTCCATCCCCGCCCGCGTCCGCGCACGCAGCACCAACCCGGCCACGTCCTCACGATCAAAGCTGCGCAGATCGAGCAACGGGTCGTACGCCTCGAGGACCTGCGCCCGCGCCGCTGTCACCTTCTTCTTCAGTTGATTGACGTACGCGCTGCGCGCTTCGGGAGGCTCGAGCGCGAGCTCGGTCAGCTTCGGCTCAACCTCCTCGAGGACGGCGTCGAGCCCTCCGACCGTCTCACCAAACACCCCGACCGCGTCAGCGAGCACGGCAAGCACGTCGGACGACAGCGAACCTTTCGTGTCGAAGACGTGGATATCCACCGGGTGGCTTTGACCGATGCGATCCAACCTTCCAATGCGCTGCTCGACAGTCGCCGGGCTCCACGGCAGGTCGTAGTGCACCAGGTGGTGGGCGAACTGGAAGTTGCGCCCTTCGCCACCCACTTCGGTGCACAGCAGCACCTTCGGACCTTCGGGATCACGAAAGCGCGCGACCTGCCGATCGCGTTCCACCAACGGTAGATCACCGTGGTACGCGAGCGACTCGATGCCGTCTTCCAGCAGCCGCGCCTTCACGCTTTCGAGCGTTGCGTGCGCCTCGGTGAAGACGAGCACCTTGGCCGTCTTCTCTTTTTTCCAAATCTCTCGAAGCAAGGTTGCAAAGGCGCGGCACTTTGCGTCGCGGTTGGGCAATTGCAACTTGAGCTCGCTCAACGCTTGAACGCCTGTCACTGCCTTCAAGAACGCAGCGGGCGAAGACTCAAGCCGACGAATGAGGCCCGCGAGCGCGGCGCCCTTGAGCGTACCGTCTTGCTTTAGCGCTGCGATCGCGCTGTCCCGCGCCTGTTGCTCTTCCGCAGAGGCAGTCACCTCATGGCGATGCAGCCGGCGCTGCGAAAAGCCGCCCACGATCGCGCGCCGGTTACGGACCAGACGATCTGAAAGGCTGTAAGTCTCGGCAAGGTGCGAGAGCAGCGCGGCGGGGTCATCCAGCGTGGCCAGTGCCTCATCCAAGGGGAATCGCGCCTTCAGCTTCGTCACCGCTTCCGCGGGCGCCTTGCCATCGAGCAGTCCACGCACCGCCAGTGCGAGCTCTTCCTGCCGCTGCAATCGCTCTTCGAACTCCTCAAGTTGCGGAGCGGTCGTCGGATCTATCAGCGACAGCAGCGCGTGGTACTCTGCGGGGTCCAGCTGCATGGGGGTCGCCGTGAGCAGCAGCAGCAGCCCCCAACAGTTCTTCGCCAGCGCTGACGCTGCCTGATGCGCCTTCTCTGCTTTGAGGTGGTGCGCCTCGTCGATGATCACCAGGTCCCAGTACGCTGCGGTGGCGCCTGCTTCTTCGCGGGCCTTCTCGTTGCGCTGAAGTTGCTCGAGGCTCGTTATCACCAGGTCAAAGCGCGCCCAGGGTGAAACGCCCGGCTGCTCTTCCAGCGATTGCTCGTACCGCTCGGCGTCGAGCAGGGTGAAGAGGTGATTGAACTTGTGGAACAGCTCGACCAACCACTGCACCGTCAAGTGGCTCGGCGCGACGACCAACACGCGCCTTGCAAGCCCGCTCAACCGCAAGGCAGAAAACACCATGCCGGCTTCGATCGTCTTTCCCAACCCAACCTCGTCGGCCAGCACGAAGCGGGGCCGACGGGCCGAGAGCACGCGCTGCACGACGCCCACCTGGTGCGGCTTCACCATCACGCGCGAGGCGAGCAGCGCGCCCATCGCGTCACACCTGCGCTCGTCATCCAGCTGAAGCGCGCTTCGCCGCAAGAGGAAGTTCGTCGCGTCGCCGACCCGTCCTTCCTTCAGGGTCGAGAGCAAGTCGGGTCTGGGTGGCAACGCTCGCAAATCTGACTCAGGCAGCTCATCTTCAAATCCATCGTCGAGCTTGACCGAATACCTGCGCAACCCGCGCGCTCCTTCGACCTCTGCCTTCACCACGCCCAACTTACCGGCGCTGGTGACGACGAAGTCTCCTGGAACCAACGCCACCGGCTTCAGCGCGCCTTGCCGATTGGCGACCAAGATCGGACCACCGTCGCGCGCTGGGAAGACCACCAGCGCCTTGGTGTCGTTGTCTTCCAGCCGCAGCAAGTGACCGACGCCCCACTCGGGCTGGGGCAGGTACCGGACTTTCTGGCCAAGGATGAGCTCAATCATGACGCGCGGTCTTTATCCGGTGAACCCAGCTTGCGCACCCTTCGATCTCAGGTCCGTACCGCTGCCGCAGTTGATCAGTCCGAGCGGCCAATGCACATCCTCGAGGCGAGTAAGCCGGCAACCGGCTGCGCCTCGATGCGCCGCCTGCCTCTTTCTTGCCACCGAACGGCGCCACAACCGATCAAGTGCGTTGCGCCGACGGACTCCTGGTGCCCCGCTGCTCTGTTTGAGCAACCCGTCGCCCGGTTGCCCGGTTGCCCGGTTGCCCGGTTGCCCGGTTGCCCGGTTGCCCGGTTGCCCGGTTGCCCGGTTGCCCGGTTGCCCGGTTGCCCGG
>JANOHG010000987.1:0-1306 GCA_031406375.1 Archangiaceae bacterium
GGTGGTGCGGGCGCAGACCACGTCCGTGTCGAAGTGCTTCGAGCAGAACAAGGACGACCTGCCGGTCGCGACGGGTCAGTTGTCGGTGAACTTCACCATCGCGGGCAACGGGCGCGTCAGCGCGGTGAAGAGCCAGTTGCCGGACAAGAAGGTGGGCCGCTGCGTCGAGGGCGTGGTCTCGGGGATGAAGTTCCCGCCGCACAAGGACAAGGAAGTGACGCTGACGCTTCCTTTCGCCTACCAGGTCAACCGTTAAAGCTCGCGGCGGGCGGACAGCGCGCGCGCGAGCGTCGCCTGATCGGCGAACTCAAGATCTCCGCCCATCGGGATGCCCTGCGCGAGGCGGGTGACCTTGATCCCCATCGGCTTGAGCAGGCGCGTCAGGTACAGCGAAGTCGCCTCGCCCTCGATGTCGGGGTTGGTGGCGACAATCACTTCTTCGACGGGAGTGTCCTGCAGTCGCAGCAACAGCTCGCGAATCCTCAGCTGCTCTGGGCCGATGCCTTCAAGAGGAGAGAGAACTCCGTGAAGTACGTGGTAGCGCCCTTTGAACTCACGGGTGCGTTCGAGGGCGAGCTCATCAGCGATGCCCTCAACGACGCAGACCTGTCGATTGTCGCGGCGTGCGTCGGTGCAGTAGCCGCACAGCGTATCGCTTGGACCATCGGTGAGGCTGAAACAGCGAGGACACAGGCGCACTTTGTCGACGACCTCGAGCAGCGCCGCAGCGAGCGCGCGGGCGTACTCGGGGGGGGCGCGAAGGACGTGGAATGCCAGCCGCTGAGCTGTCTTTTCACCAATGCCCGGCAACTTGGCCAGCTGCGCCACGAGGCGGTTGATCGCGTCGGGAGTCAGGTGATGCCCGGAATCTTGATCCCGCCGGAGATCTTCCCGAGCTCTTTCTGCATATGGTCCTTGCTGGCAGTCAGCGCCGCGTTGACTGCCGCGGTGACCATGTCTTCAAGCATGGCGATGTCGCTGGGGTCGACCAGCGCTTTGTCGATTTTGATCGTCTTCAGCTCTTGGATTCCGTTCGCCACCGCGACGACGCGTCCATCACCGGCTTTCCCTTCGACAGTCTCGTTGGCGAGCTCGGTCTTTCGGGTCTCGATCTTCTCGGTCAGCTTGTTGGCTTGCCGAATGAAATAGTTGAGGTCGACACCGGGCATTTTGGATTCACTCCGTTGAAAGGAGGTCTCCTATATCCGACTCTGCTGATTTGGTGTGCGTGGGTGGTGCTGCTCAGGTGTCGTCTTCGAGAGGCATCGGGCTCTCAGCGCCTGCTGGGGGCAGCGCGTCGAGCACC
>JANOHG010001040.1:0-3082 GCA_031406375.1 Archangiaceae bacterium
TCACCGACCACCCCCACGTCGAAGGTGATTGGAAATAGACCTCGTCGTAGCGCGCCCACGCGTGCAGCCAGTCGTACCCATACCGACCAATCGCGCTGGCCAGATGGAAGTGGGTGGGCAACAGGTAAAACCCGACGCGACGATCGAACTTTCCCCACCGGCTCAGCGCGTGGCTCGCACCCGAGATCGCTTTCTGGGCTCGGTGGTGCTCGACCTTTTCGTTCGAAGACCAGTGGAGTTCGAACTCACCGACTTCGGTGGTGACCAAGCGGCGCTGCTTGAGTCCGGAAAACGGCCACAGACAGCCCGAGCAAACGAGCATCAGCAAGCCCACCGGCACGCGCGAGGCGATCACGTGGCTAGGACCAGTCGCAACACCTCGCGGCCCACGTCAGCGACGTCGTGAATGCGGCTGGTGTCCTGGGGGCCGAATGCGAGCACCGGAACCGGCCGCAAGGTGTGGCTTCGGGTTGAGAGATCCTCGACGTTGCCGTGGTCGCTGCAGATGAAAATCTGCGCGTCGGCAGGTCGAAAGGAAATCACCGCGCGCGCGAAGAGATCAAAGGTTGTCAGCGCCGCCACGGCGGCTGCCATGTCTCGCGCGTGACCCGCTTCGTCGGCCAGGTAGTGCTCGAAGAGCGTGAAGTCGGCCGACAGGCGCCAGAAGATCTCTGCCGCTTCTTCCGCGGTGCGCACAGGCACACTTAGTCCACGGCTGCGCGCCGTCGATCCGTCGATGTCGTGGGTGAGGCCCTCGCCCGCGCGGGCGTCGTCGAAGGTCCGCATCGCGACATTTCCGGCAGCCATCGCCAGCGTGCTCGCCGAGGCGCGGATCCGACGCTTGATGTCAGACGAGAGCGCGAGGTCTGGGCCTTGCGACGGCCGGCGCGGCACACCCATGTAGTCGAGCACGGCGGCGGGGTAGGCGTTCGCGAACGTTGACTGTCGCCCTGCCGCTTGGATTCGCTTGACGATCGAGTGTTCGTTGAGCAGGGCGATCAGCCGCGAATCGGGATACCCGAGCGTGTGTTCGCCGATCAGTCTTGGCGCAGCGAGCCCGGTGTAGATCGCCGTCTGGTTCGACGCGCTCTGAGGACGCCCGGCGACACCGAAGGTGGTGTCGGCCGCTTTCCAGGTGCCACCTGCTGGCAGCGTAGTGCCGGTGCCATCATCGAAGCGCGAGACGAGGAAGTCTCCCCGGGTAAGCGGATTGTCGGCGGAATTTTTCGAACCAATTCCGACGCCGTCGATGAAGAGAAGCGCGACGCGCACGTGATCACACTGTAACCTTTTGGGGTTCTCAGGTTCGATTCTCGATCAGGACCCTCGATGGCTTTTCACGGCGACCTATCCAGCTATCCGTTGCCCGAGCTTCTGCAGTGGCTTGATGCGTCGCGTAAAACGGGTGCGCTGCAGATTCAATGGGAAGCAGGCGATCGAAAGCTGTTTGTTCTCGCTGGGCAGATTGTCGCCACCGCAAGCCCTGCTCTTTGGGAACGCATGGCGCGTGCGATCGAGCAGGGTGGAATCGCAGACGGTCAGCAACTGATGCGATCGCTTGCCTTCAGCCACCGCACGGGCGCGGAGCTCGATGCGACGCAAGAGACGATTGCCGCGCTCAAAGAACTGGCCACCGACGAGCTCTACGGATCAATCGCGGATCTCACCCAGGCGCAGGCCGGCCGGTTCCACTGGTCGGAGGATTCCGACCGCGGAGAGGACGAATGGGTTGCGCTGCAGGTGCCATTGCGGCACGCGTTGTTTGAATCACTGCGCTGGCTCGACGAAGCGGGTGACGTCGAACGGGTGCTTCCGTTGGATTCGATGGTCGTGAAATCGAGCGCTCCAATCAGCGCGGTGCAAGGCGCGATGCACCGGGTGCTCGTGCACGCATGTTCTATCCCGGGCGGGATGAACCTTGGGCGGCTTCGACTGGTGCTGGGCCTTCACCGCGGAATGGTCGCCCGTGGGGTGTACGAGTTGCTGCGCGCGAAGTTGGTCGAAGTCGAAGGCGCGGGCGTACTCGAGGCGGATCCGGTGGCGGACATGCTCGAAAAAGGCGCCATCTTGCTGCGGGAACGCCAGTTTGAAGCCGCAGGAATGGTGTTCTCGGCGCTGCTCAACAGTGATCCTTCGGATCGTCGGGTAAGAGAGTTCGCGCGGATGGTCGAGCGTGAGCACATGGCAGAGCTGTACCGAGATCTGCCTCCGCTTACCGTCCTTGAAGTCGAAGCCGACCCGATGCAGCTGTCGTCGCTGCGGCAAGAAGAGCGGCAAATAGCTTCGTTGATCAACGGTCGTTGGGACGTGAGTACGGTCGTCCTCGCAAGCCAGCAGCGTGAACTCGATACGCTCAAGGCGCTCTATAAATTGCGCCGACTGGGACTGCTAAACGTCGTTATTCCTCGACCGTAGGCGCGGCCGGCTCTTCTGGAGGCTTCGCCTGAGGGCGCGCCGAACTGTTCGGATGAAGGCTATTGAAAGCGGGTTTGGCCGCCAATGCGCCGGCGCCGCGACCGTGAATCAACGTCTTCTCGTCGGCCTTGAAGTGGATGGTGACCTTGTCGTGGCGAACATCGCTGACAATGCCGAGCCCGAAGGTCGGATGGTTGATCATCTCGTCAAGCGTGTAGGTATCTCTGGCGCTGTAGGTTCGTGCCTTGCCAGCATCTTTTCCTTCGATGCGCTGTTGGAAGCCGATCACCACCTTGTCGGCCGCGGACAATCGGGTCGACTTGCGCGGCTTGGTGAACGAGTTCGCCTGCATCGCGGTCTGAATGCCACGGTAGACGTGTTCATTCGTGCACGTGTTGCACTTCACCCGAGCGATCTTCGACCCCACCAGCGCGAGGATGGTGTGAGCGAGGTTGAGGTTGCACTTGCTGCAGAAAGCGTCGACTTCTCCACCCGTCTTGTGCGTCGTAGCCATGGTTTGAAATTTGCTCTACCACCTTTCGGATTCCCCCGTCGCCTTGTATCTGCCTCACCCTGCGGGCCACCTGACACACCAATGAACTTCGACATTCCCCGCCGCCGGGCCCTCGACAACCTCATCCGGCCGACCCGCGCCGAGGTGTCCGCG
>JANOHG010001043.1:0-1550 GCA_031406375.1 Archangiaceae bacterium
CGTGGCGCCGGGTCGGCCTGGCACTCGACCGCACCGGGTTTACCGTCGAAGACCGCGACCGCGCTCAGGTGCTGGGCGGCGAACCTCACTCCCATCAACGTCTGCCGCGTGTGCGTGGTGGAAATCGAAGGCGCGCGGGTGCTCGCTCCTGCCTGTTCGCGCAAAGTCGAGGCGGGAATGGTGGTGAAGACGGACTCGGAACGGGTGCGGACTTCGCGGAAGCTGGTGCTCGAGCTGCTCGGCTCATCGGTTGACATGTCGACGGCGCCGGCGTTCGACGCGTACGCCCAGCGGTACGACGCGAACCCCGAACGGTTTGGGCCGAAGGCCGACCCAGCGTTGGCCGGAGTGCGCGACGCGGCTCATCCTGGCCACCATCTGCCGGTCGACGGTGCGCGCGCCGCGACCGTCGCTCAACCGCCGAAGATAGACAACGAGCTCTACGTCTTCGACTCGACGAAGTGCATGCTTTGCTACAAATGCGTGCAGGCCTGCGGCACCGAAGCGCAGAACACGTTCGCGATCTGCGTCGCCGGGCGCGGCTTCGAGGCGCGCATCTCGACCGAACACGCGGTGCCAATTCCCGAGTCGGCCTGCGTGTATTGCGGCAACTGCGTCGGCGCATGCCCCACGGGCGCGTTGATGTTCAAGAGCGAGTTCGACCTGCGCCAAGCCAAACAATGGGACGAGGCGAAGCAGACCGTTACCGACACCATCTGCCCTTACTGCGGGGTCGGTTGCACCCTGAGCCTGCGCGTTCAGAACAATCGAATCGTGCGGGTGACCTCGCCTTCCGACAACAAGGTCACCGGCGGGCACCTGTGCGTGAAGGGGCGCTTTGGCTTCGAGTTTGTTCAGAACCGCGAGAACGAAGACTGAAACCTTTAAGGTCAGGGCACCTCGACCACGCTCTCGACCGGAGAGATGCACGGCTCAATCATCGACGCCATCGGAATTCCATCAGGCGAGGTCTGCGTCGGCGGCCGGAGGTTGATTGTTCCGACGACGCGCACCTTCTTTCCGTCGAAGCGCAACAGCTCTTCGGGCGGGCGGCGACCTTCGGCGTTGTAATAGACGCCGAGCACCAACGTGCCTCCTGGGGTTTCGAGTTGCGCGTGGACCTTGGCCTTGTCGGGCTGACGCTTCAGCTCGATTCGGGTTGCGCGGTAGACGCCCACCACAGTGACGCGCTTTCCATCACTGGCGCGCAGTTCGTCGCGGGTCTGGCAGCACATTGGCTCAGCTTTCGGGCTCACCTGGGCATTTCCTCCGAACAACGCGACCACGACTGCCAACGCTCTCACGAATCACCTCGAGGTCGATGCTACTGGTTCCTACCTATTCAACGCGCACTGCGAAGGAACTCGAGCAGGGCCCGTACCTTGGGTGGTGCCGCCCGACGCGACGGCAACACCGCGAAGATGCCGCCGCGCGGCAGCGTGAAGCCCGCGAGCAGTCGAATCAAGCGACCCTCGGTGAGCTCGCGCTCGACCATGAAATGGGCGAGCACGGCGATTCCCGCGCCCTCGACCGCCAGCGTTCGCACCACC
>JANOHG010001056.1:0-3353 GCA_031406375.1 Archangiaceae bacterium
CTCGACGCTCACCGGCGGGCAGGTTGTCGCAGAAGATTTGGGGATCAAGTTCGAGACGCTGACGTTGGCGGATCTGGGTCGTGCAAAGCGAATCAGCGTCGACAAGGACAACACCACGATCGTCGACGGCGCCGGCAAGAAGCCGGACATCGAGGCCCGCATCAAGCAGATCCGAGCCCAAAGTGCAGAGACCACCAGTGACTACGACAAAGAGAAGCTGCAGGAACGGCTTGCCAAACTCGTCGGTGGTGTCGCGGTCATCAATGTCGGAGCAGCGACCGAGACCGAGATGAAGGAAAAGAAGGCCCGCGTGGAAGACGCGATGCATGCCACCCGTGCAGCGGTCGAGGAAGGAATCGTACCCGGGGGCGGCGTGGCGTACGTGCGCGCACTCCCGGCGCTCGAGAAGCTGAAGCTCGGTGGTGAGCTGGACTTCGGCGTCGAGATCATCCGCCGCGCAATCGTGCAGCCGATGTGGAAGATCGCCAGCAACGCCGGCCTCGAAGGCGCGGTGGTGATCAACAAGGTCCGTGAAGGCAAGGGCGCGTACGGGTTCAACGCCCGCACCGAAGTGTACGAGGACCTCGAGAAGGCGGGCGTTATCGACCCCACCAAGGTTGCTCGTTGCGCGTTGATCAACGCCGCATCGGTTGCATCCTTGCTGTTGACCACCGAAGCGATGGTGGCCGACAAGCCCCCGAAAAAGAAGGGCAAGGGCGGCGGCGGTGGCGGTGGTGGAATGCCGGACTACGGCGGCGACGACATGGACATGTGAATTCACGCCTCACGGCGCGATCACCCGCGGGCCTCGGTGCATTACCGGGGCCCGTTTTGCGTCGGCCTTCTCTTCGAAGAGCGTGGTTACTGCGGTGGAAGCTTGAGCGCCCGCGCGAGCTCGCGCCCCAGAGCGCGTGCATCATTGAGCAGCTTTGGTAGACACGCAGTCGCGCCGCCCCGAAGGGACTCGAGTGCGCTTTCCATCGTCAGATGCTCGGCGAGCACCACGAAGGGTACTCCTGGGCAGAAGTGCTTCAAGAACGCGATTCCGCTCTTTCCGAGGGCCGCGGTGAAGTCCCAGCTGAGGACGACTGCCAAAGGCAGTTCGGCACCGCCGGGGACCGCGGCCGTCATCACCTGGGGCGAGTAACCCAGCTGCGTGAGCGCTTCGACGATTTGCTTGCTGCTGTTAGGATTGTCTTCGTAGATGTCGATGCGTTTCGTCGTTGAAGCGCCGACGATCAACGCAGCGCGGGTCGGCGCAGTGATGGCGGCTCGAACCTTGTCGCGGACGATCCGGATGTCCTCGAAGGGCTTGACGAGATAGTCGACCAGGCCGAGTTCTAAGGATTGCTGGGCGGTAATCAACGATGGGTACCCCGTCATCAGCATTACCTTCAAAGCGGGCCAGCGCGATCGGGCCCGCTGCGCCAAATCGAGCCCGGAAAGACCGGGTAGATTCTTGTCGCTGATCAACAAATCGAATGAACCTCCCGCCAGCTGATCGAGTGCTTGCTCGGCGGTGAGGGCTTCGACGAAGTCGTAATCCTTGTTGAGAAGATCGTAGAACAGCGCTCGAACCACCTCTTCGTCGTCGACGACGAGGACCCTTGGTCGGCGAGGGGCGGTCTCAGGAAGCGATCGGTTGCTGAAGGTGACGCGGAACACGGTCGCTGGCGGCAGAGGTTCCTGCATGACCTCGGGGGCCGCCAGATCGAGCTTGGCCTGATGTTCGAAGGCGATGCGCTGACACACCGCCAGCCCTAACCCCGAACCGGTCGGATGCGTGGTCACGTACGGATCGAAGATCTTTTCCTTCAGCTCGGCTGGAATTCCAGGACCCCAGTCGGCGAAGTAAAGCGTGGGGTGGAGCGATTCCCGCGTCACCTGCACCTTGATGCTGCCCTTACCGCCCATCGCGTCGCGTGCGTTGTTGAGCAGGTTGAGCGTCAGCTGCTCGAGCAGCCGCATGTTGCCCTTCAGTTCGCACTCGAACACCACCTGCACATCGACTTTCATCTCGCGATTGACGGGCATTGCGACGAAGTGAGCAACCGCATGGCGAACGGGAGTCGAAAGCTTCAGCAGCGCGAGCGGGGCGGGGCGCTCGTTGCTGAGGCGGTGGAAATCGCCGACAATCTGCTCAATCCGTTCGACTTGTGCGAGCAACAGCGTCACCGGAATCGCGCGGGTTGGCTCATCGCGAACCATCTGAAGGTACGCCTTGAGTCCAAGCAGAGGTTGCCTGATCTCATGCAGCACTTCAGCGGCGATTCCGTCTTTCTCGGGAGCCGCCATGAAGAGCCGCAGCATCGCTGCAAACGCTTGCGAGGTCCACGCGCCCAGGTAAGTTTCGCGCTCGTTAGAATTTACCGGCCGGATCCTCAGAGGACACATGTTCAAGCGCTTCGACTTTTCAACGGCTGCAGTCATTCTCTTCGCTTTCGGATCAACCAGTTGCGGTGGTGGTACAGTGGTCCCGGACGCCGGCGTCGATCTGGAAGTGGTCTGCGACACCAACACACCTGCGACGCTGCTATCGAAGGTGATGTCCGACGTCCTCACACCTGCTTGCGTCTCGTGTCACGCCGCCGGGATGACGGGCGAAGCCTATGGCGTCTACAGCACCGCGGCCACGACGCTCGCGCAGGTCGGCAAGAAGAGCCTCTTCGCGGGCACCGACGCGAGCTTGAAGGCAGTCGACGCGAACAACCTGGCCACCAGCACGATGTGGCTCAAAGTTCTGCCTCGCGATAAGGGCCCGTCGGGCAAGAGCATTGGCACTCCGATGCCCCAGGGTGGGCCGGCACTGTCGGCCCCCCAAAAGAAGATCCTCAAGGACTGGATTTGCTCGGGCGCGAAGATGTAGCGCGGGCTCGGCGAAAGTCTTTGGTCGCCGTCGAGAACTCGACGAAGTCGCACATCTCGCAAAGCCGGCTGTACACGCGCTCACCGACGCGGTCACACAGCAGCTTGCTGTCTTTGCCTTCGGCCTTGAGCTCGGCCGTTGTCGCGTAGCCGTTCGCCCGGTTTTCTTCGGGTGGCCGCAGCGAGTAGTTGGTGGCGAAGAGCGTCACCTTCCCGGCGTTGTACCGACGCGCGATCAGCTCATCGAGCGTTTCGAGCTCGAAGGGGCTTCCGCGCCCCTTTCCCAGTTCGTCGATCGCGAGCAGGTCGACTTGTGACAGCGGCCCGATAATTTCGCCCCCGCTCTTGCCTTCGTGAAAGCCGCGCCGAATCGTGGCGTAAAGCAAAGAGATTTCGATGTACGCCGCGCGGACGCCCTTCTCGATGGTAGCGAACTTCAACGCCGAAGCGAGCAGGTGCGTCTTGCCTGTGCCAACCGGGCCGGCGAG
>JANOHG010001064.1:0-1554 GCA_031406375.1 Archangiaceae bacterium
CCAGCCCTTCGAGCCCCAGAAGCGGGTGCGGCACCTGCTTGGTCGAGGTTTTAAAGATCGGCCCCAGGCCGATGTGATCGGCTCCCGCGGCGGCGGCCTGGTGAATCTCGGCAAGTGTCCGGGTGGTGGCGCCAATCAACGCGCCCTGGCCGAGAAGCTTGCGCGCCAGTGCGACGGGAAGATCGTCGTCGCCCAGGTGCACCCCATCGGCGTGAGACAAAAGGGCAAGATCGACCCGATCGTTGATCAACACCCGCACACCCCGCGGCCGGGCCAGCCCGACTACCCCACAGCAAAGCGTCAAAGCGCGCCGATCAGGCAGATTCTTGAGGCGAAGCTGCAGGACCTTCACCCCCCCGTCGATGACGGCGCGCGCTGCCGCGAGCAGATCGAGGCTGGGGCGAATCGAATCGTCAAGCAGCGCATACAGGCCACGCGGAAGGCCGCCGGGCTTGTCCACCATGGGGGCGCTGCTATAAGCGCCCCGAAGGAATTTCACCAATCATCAGGAGTCGTCAATGTCTGAAACCATCGATCCGCGCTATTCCGACAAGCGCACCGCCGAACGGTACATCAAGTCGGGCCAGCTGGACGAGAAGGTCTGGGAAAAGCACATCAAGACGCTTCCTGACGTGGCTGAGAAAGGCGAGCCCGTCGAGGCGAACCTCTCGGATCTCGACGAGGACTTCGAGGACAGCGAAGAATAGAAGGCGTTGGTCGTCGCGATTTCAGAAGGAACGTGTCCGATGAAAGAGGATCCCATCAACTTCAGCACGTTCGTCTTCGGGCTGGCCTCGACGACGTTGATTCATCTCGGGGCTGCTCCTCATCCTGAATCGGGCGGGTCGGCCGTTGATTTGACGCTGGCCCAACAGAGCCTCAGCCTGCTTGAGATGCTGCGCGAAAAGACGCGCGGCAACCTCGATGCAGAAGAAGAACGCCTCTTCGCGAACCTGCTGACGGAGCTTCGGCTTCGCTTCGTGGACGCTGCCAAGAAGAAATGACGCCCTCGCCGCTTCCCGTTCGGGTGCGACGGATCACGTTCGCGGTGATTGTCCTGTGCGGCCTGGTTGGATCCGAGGCTGCCCAGCACGTCGGGCAGGTGTTCGACCTCGAGTCATTCGCCAAACTAGAACCGCCGATCGCCGACTTTTGGGCGCAAAACGCAGTGGCAGCTGTCGCTGCGAAGGCGAAGCACGACGCCCAGCTCAAAGGGCTCGAGTCGATGCGCGGATCGCGGGCGGTCATTCTGCTGGCGCTGACCCTCACCTGCTCGCTTACTTTCGTCGCGGCGCTGCGATTGCTGCGACCCGCAGGTTCTCCTCGCGAGGATGCCCGCCGGTTGCTGGCGGGCACGGCGATCGCCAGCGCGGTGTTGCGAACGATGGATGGCGCGCAGATGACGGCGATCGCAGCGCGCGGAGGTGCCGCCTGGGACAAGGTGATGAAGGGCAGCGACATTCCCGGCGGGTATCCCGAAGGAATGGAACAATCAATCTTGAGCGCAGGCAGCATCGCAGTCACCGTGGTGGTAGCCGGTGCCTTCGTCGGAAT
>JANOHG010001070.1:0-6257 GCA_031406375.1 Archangiaceae bacterium
ATTCCGACCGCTGAAGTACCCGTCACCAACTACCACCAGGACGAAATCCTCGAAGCCGACGCGCTGCCGAAGAAATACTGCGCATTCTCACCCTGCTTCCGCGCCGAAGCGGGAGCTGCGGGTAAGGACAGCCGCGGGCTGGTTCGAATGCACCAGTTTCACAAGGTCGAGCTGGTGATGTTCTCGCGGCCGGACGACTCGCTGAAGCTGCTGGAGACGTTGGTGGCCGACGCGGCGTCGATTCTCGAGAAGCTGGGTCTGCATCACCGGGTCACGCTGCTGTGCACCGCCGACATGGGGTTCGCCTCGCAGAAGACGTATGACCTCGAAGTGTGGCTGCCGGGACAACAGGCGTTCCGCGAGATTTCGAGCTGCTCTAACTACGGCGATTTCCAGGCGCGCCGCGCCAAGATCCGCTGGCGACCCGCGAAGGGCGACAAGCCACAGATGTTGCATACTCTCAACGGGTCCGGGCTCGCCGTGGGGCGCACGTTGGTGGCGATTCTCGAGAACAACCAGCGCGAAGATGGGTCGGTGGCGATTCCCACCGCGCTGGTGCCGTACATGGGAGGCATCACCGAGCTCTCGCCCTCCCGGGGCGTCTGAGCCGCTTCGCGCGGCAACCACAGCGCACCAATTCCACCGCACTCGAAGTCTGACCCTACGGATTGTGGGCTGCGGCGGATCGAAGGACTCCTCGATGGGGTCATCCAAGCGCGTGTCAGCCAACGGTCGCGACGCATTGTTGCACCTGTCGGTTGCCCACGCAGATTCTGCGCGACGTCGATGGTGCTTTCGCTGCGCCTTGGCCCTCTCAGGCCGCCACGGGCACGATGCTTGCGAAGAGGGGGAACTCTACCCTGGGAGAACTGACATGAGCGACGCAAAGCACCGTTGGGCCGATGAGGTGAAGGACAGCCTCGAGGTGTTGAAGACAATGAGGGACGAGCTCAAGGTGCAGCTGCACCTGGGAAGCATGGATGCGAAGGCGCGCTTCGCCGAGCTCGAGCAGCGGCTCGACACTGAACAGCTCAACGTCCGCAAGAACCTCGGCGAGCTGGTGGCCAGCTTCCGGCTGCTGAAGGACGAGCTCGGCAAGGCCGGTGGCAAGCCCACCACCCACGCTTGATGCTGCCTGACGTCAGACTGCTGGCCTTTGAGAATGGCTCCGCTGCCGCAGGGCGCGAAGGTCAAGCCCGATGAAGGTCGAATGGAACGAGCCGTTCAATCGCTTCGTCCGGCTCTTTGAGCTGGCCAGTCAGAAGCAGCCGAAGGATCCGAACGCTGCGACCCTCGCCACCGTGAATGATCGGGGCCGCCCATCCGCGCGGGTGGTGCTGGTGAAGGGCTTCGACCCGCTTGGGTTCGTCTTCTTCACCAACTACGAGAGCCAGAAGGGGCGCGAGCTGCTCGGCCAGAAGGGCGCCGCGCTGTGCTTCTACTGGCCCGCGATTGACGAGCAGGTCCGGGTGGAAGGCACAGTCGACAAGACGACGGCCGCCGCGTCCGACGTCTACTTTGCTTCGCGTCCGAGGGAATCGCAGCTGGGCGCGTGGGCGTCGCTTCAAAGTCAGCCGCTCGACGATCCACAAATTCTGCAACGCCGCCTTCAGAGCTTGCATGCTCAGTACGAGGCTCTGCCGATTCCGCGTCCTCCCCATTGGGGCGGCTTCGTGCTCACCCCTGACCGAATCGAGTTCTGGGCGGCCCGTGAGAGCCGGCTACACGAGCGCTGCGTCTACGTGAAGCAGGGGCAGGCCTGGGCGACGTCCGCGCTGTTTCCTTGAGCAGAAAGGGCGCGTCGGGAATGAAGCCGGGCTTTGGCGACTACAGGGTGACGTTCACTTGAAACACGCCGGTGCCCGAGGTCGCCTTTCCGGTGACGTTGGTGCTGCCGACCTTGCGCTGCACCTTTCCGCCTCCGGCCCCTTCAATCGCACCTGACATCGTCAAGTCGAGCTTCACCGAGCCAGAAAGGCCACCGGACATTTCAAAGTCGCCTACCAGAGTGCCGGTGAAGGTGCCGTTGGGGATGTTCTTGAGCGAGAGATCCAGTGCGGGCTGCGTGCCTCCGTCGGTGGTGGCGTAGGTGATGGCCACGCTCGAGCCGCCGTCCACCGCCACGTCGCCGTCGGAGTAGTTGGTCATTTCCACCTTGAGCCGCATGCCCTTGTTCGCTGAGGCTCCCTGATCGACCTGTCCGGTGATGGTCAGGGTCCCGGTCTTCATTCCTGCTGCGGTCTGAGGTGAGATATTCGCACTGCTCGCGGAGTTGAAGCCGTCGAAGCCGAGCTGCATGGATTTGCCTACCGCTTTGTCGAGGCCGACATACGCACGGCGCGCCTGCTCTTCAGAAGAAAGTTGACCCCCGCCTCCACAGGAAAGCGAGGAGAGGCCGAGGAGAATGACGAGCCTGAGCGTGGAGCAACGGTTCATTTCCCGGGTGTAACACGCCGATGATCGCGAGTACCCCTTAGTGACGGGCAGCGTTGATCCGAACCAATCTCGTTCCAGTCTGAGCGAACGTCGCGTTGCTGAGCGAACGTCGTTGGCAAAGCTCCAACGCCCGTGCTACGCGGCCCGCGTCCCCGCAGCTGATCAAGCTCTTGGGACCGAAATAGCAGGAGCGCAGTCCCATCTGAGTCCCATGCCCTTGGTCAGGTCCGATGTAGAAGTCGGCAAGCAGTTGAAATAGAAGGCCGCGACGCTAGAGGAGCAGTGGCCGAGCGGCTGAAGGCGGCGGTCTTGAAAACCGTTAAGGGTGAAAGCCCTTCGAAGGTTCGAATCCTTCCTGCTCCGTGCAATAGAAGTTTGGCTCTTTGAAATGAAATCTGGAGAGTTGGCCGAGCGGCTGAAGGCGCAGGTTTGCTAAACCTGTATACTGGCAACGGTATCGAGGGTTCGAATCCCTCACTCTCCACCAAATTTTTGGGCTCCCTTAGCTCAGCTGGATAGAGCGTTGGACTACGAATCCAAAGGCCAGTGGTTCGAATCCACTAGGGAGCACAGGAAAAACTGTGGATACGCAATTCATGACCCAGGCGCTCGAGTTGGCGCAGCAAGCTGGGCAGCTGAAAGAAGTACCGGTGGGCGCGGTGGTGGTGGTGGGTGGCGAGGTGATCGGGCGCGGGTACAACCGGCGTGAGGTGGATTGCGATCCACTCTCGCATGCAGAACTGAAGGCGATCTCTGAAGCAAGCCAGAAATTAAAGTCCTGGCGGTTGAGTGAGGCGACGCTGTACGTGACGTTGGAGCCTTGCACGATGTGCGCAGGGGCGCTGATTCAGGCGCGGTTGGGGAGGCTGGTATTCGGAGCGATGGATCCCAAAGCAGGTGCGGTCGGAAGCCTCTACAATCTTCTGAAAGATGAGCGGCTCAACCATCAGGTCGAGGTGACCTCTGGAGTGATGGAACAGGAGTGCGGAAAGGTTTTGAAAGACTTCTTCGCTGCGCTGCGGGGGCGGAAGAAGAAAATTGAATAATGTTGGAGAGCTGGCCGAGTGGTCGAAGGCACCTGACTCGAAATCAGGCGTACCGGTAACGGTACCGTAGGTTCGAATCCTACGTTCTCCGCTTCACGGAAGAGGGCCAGGGAGAGGTGGCCGAGTGGCTGAAGGCGCACGCCTGGAAAGCGTGTGAACTGGAAACGGTTTCGTGGGTTCGAATCCCACCCTCTCCGCTGTAAGAGTTTATGGTCGGGACAACGCGGGGCCGTGAACCCCGCCAGGTCCGGAAGGAAGCAACGGTAGCGTTACTTCGCGTGTGTCCCGGCCGTCATTTTTAGATCGAGCGCGTCGCATCCTTTCCAAGGGTGTGACGCGCTTGGTGTTTCGGAGGCAGATGGAAAGCTGTGAGGTGGTAGAAGACACCGTGGCCGCTGATTCTCCTTCGGATTTTGCCGTTGATCTCGCCTCGCGCATTGGTGCGCGATTGGGCGAAGGTGGATTCCGGCAGCGCGAGCCGGAAATCTTCACCAAGGAGATTTCCCCCGACGTTCTCGGCTGGGTGGGGATCAACCTCACCGGCAAGAAGGCCGACGGGTTGTTGTACGTCAATCCAATCGTCGGCATCCGGCATCAGCTCATCGAAGAAAAATGGGCGAAGCTGATTGGTGAGAACCCACACCCCTATTTGCTGCCGACGCTGAGCACCAACGCTGGCTTCCTTGGGCCCCGCCACGAATACAAAGAATGGGGCTTCGAAGAGGGCAAGGACAACACCTCGATCATCGCCCGACTCGCGCGTTTCGTGCTCAGCACCGGGCTGCAGTTCATGAAAGAGACTGCGTCGCTCAGTAAGATCCTCGAGCGGACCGACATGATGGTTCCCGATTCCGCGCTGTTTCGGATTCCGATTATTCACTGGCTCAACGGCGACGAAGAGCAGGTGCGCGTCACCTTACGAGGTGAGATCGCCAAGACCCGCAAGCGCAAGGACAAGACGATTGAGGACTACCGCCTCTTCGCAAAGAAGCTGATGGGTGAGTTGGAATAGGCCTCACGCCGAAAGGGCTCCAACTCGGGGGCTGGACCTACCGCGCCAGCAGCTTAGCGGGCCCGTCGGTTTGAACGACGACGAAGCCTGAGTTTTGCAGCTGCTCGAGAGCGCGATTGTCCCAAGTGACAGCCCGGTTGAAGGCGGGCGTCACCATCGCCTGCTGAAACCGCGGGTCTTCGGCGAAGTCGCATGGAAACCAAGGGATGTTCTTCCCGAGGTAGAAAAACCCAGGCGCGCCCCACACCCCTTCATTCACAATCACCAACCCCGTCGCTTCGCGCGCTGCTTTCACGACGAGCCGAAACTGCTCGGGCCGCTCGGGTTGAAAAGGGGACTTGACGAGCAAGATGACGAGGCACGCTGCCAGGGACGCGATGAACAACGGCAGCGACCGGCTCAAAGCCCGTCGACGCAAGAATGCAAGCCATGGCGGCGCTGCAGCGACCAACAGCAGCACCAACGCTGGATAGAGAAATCGCGCTTCTTTGTGCGCGGTGAGCGAGATCGCTGCCCCGTACGCCAGAGCGCAGAACGCAAACAACGACACGCCTTCTGCGCGCCGAGTTATTCCGAGGACCAGACCCGGCCACGCCCACAGCGCGAGCCAACCCAGCACCGGCAAGTAGAACCAGGCCGGCTCGGATCCGAACTGAGCGGCGGCCTGCCCTGAAGTGAGGTTGAACTCGACGTACTTCCGCAGCGAATGAAACGGCGCACCCCAGGTGGCCCAGTCGAGACCGCCGAGCGCGAGCGCGATGACGAGCCCTCCGAGCACGGTGAACAGCAAAGGCTTCCACGCGCGCGTCGCCACCAACCATACGAGCGCCGCGACCACCACCACTGCCGAGCCGTAGCGCGTCACGACAGCCAGACCGAGCAACGCTCCTCCCGAGCCGGCGACGTGCCACGGTCGATCGCGCGCCACATCGAGACGCTCGAGTGCGAGAACGAGGAAGGCAGTGCTGAACGACTCACCCATCGTCCGGCCTGCGAAATGAATCACTGGAGCATAAAGACCCACCAGGACCAGCGAAGCGATCGCAGGTTGCGGCGGAAGCCTTCGCGCTGCGAGGCGATGCACCGCCAGCAGCATCGCGAAGTGAAGCGCGAGTTGCGGCGCTTCGAGCCACGCACGCCGCGCAAGAGGGTCATTGACACCAATCGCAGCGCCGAGCTTCAGCAACCCGGCGAAGAGGCCGGGCACCGCCCAGTTGCGCAGGCCAGTTTGCCATTCCCACGCGAGGATCCCGTAGCCGAATGCGCCAAAGTTCGCTGGCTCGAGTGTCTGAAAGACCTCGTCAGGGTGAAGTCTTCCGAGTTGCGCGACCGCCACCACAGCGGGCACGAGCGCGACCAGCGCAGCAATGACACCGCTCGCGCGTCTGGAATTGAACGCAGTCAGAGACAAGGGACGTCATGGATAGCACCCAACATGGCGCGGTCAGGCCCGACAAATCGATCGTCGGCGGCGTGAATGCGCGCGTCCGGCGCTTAGAGCGAAACGCGGTAGAGCGCCGAGTATTTCTCTTTGAGGTACGCGATGAAATCGACGTGGTTTCCTGGTCCCAGGTGGCCAGGCCAATCATTCCACCCAGATCCTTAAGCTCCTGCATTCGCGACAGCAGCATCGAGAAGGTGGCGTCCATCGGGCCTCTGTAGCAGACAGGCATTCCATGGCGAACCAGCTGAGATTCTTCATGACGTCCGAGGACGAAGTCGCGTTCCTGCGGTACCTCGAACGTCACGTTTTCAAGGTGTAT
>JANOHG010001081.1:0-3544 GCA_031406375.1 Archangiaceae bacterium
CCCTCGTCTTCAAGAACGAAGCGCATCGCCTGCACCAGCCGTCGGCGGACGATGGGATCCGAACGTTCGAGTTTTCGGGTCAGGGCCTCCCGAAACAGCACCTCGTCCTCGACCCAGCGCTCAACCACCGCCGTGCGCTCAGCTGGCGTCAGCGCTCGACCCAGCTCCTTCTCGCGCTCCGTGACCAGCGCCTGCTCGAGAGGGAGGCTGACTTCGATCGCCGCTGGCTGTGACTTGAGTTCCCACAGACCGAAGAGTGCAGCACCCAGCACGAGAAATCGAACGAAGGACGAGCCGAAGAATGACCGCAGGCCAGATGTCAGGTGCACCCGCCGGGCATACCAGGGCTCGGGGCTTCCTTCGAGCAACACAAAGGTGCCTCGAAGTTGGCAAAAACGCCCGAAGAGACCCCTTCAATGCAAGCCAGCCTGTCGCCGCTGTCAGAGCGTTAGATTCTTACTTCGGAGGAATTGGCGGGCCGCTGCCTGCGGTCTTCCCCTCGAAGACCGGTATTGGATCCTGGGGGAGTCCGACGACAATCACCGGGCTTCGCTTTTCGCCCTGCGCTCCCGTGGAGTTACCGGGCCGACCTGGTGGAGCTGGCGGACCTGAGGTGAGTTCCTGGGCGATATGCCCCGACGCGGCCTGCGCACCTTCGAGGTCGTCTGCTCCAACACCGCAACCACCGAGCATCGCTACCGCCAGAAAACCAACAAGGATCGACTTCATAATGGCAAGCAACTGCAACTTGAGTGCCGTGTGATTCATGGCGAGAGACTCACTCATCGCAAACCCCTTCCTCAGGGCCGACTTCATCGTCCCCATGGGCGACCTCCTTAAGCTGCGACTCTGCATTTACAATCTGTGACAACCGCGAACGCTTCATTTTCAGCAGTCGCGCCGCCTCGCTGATGTTTCCCTTGGCTTCGAGCAACGCCCGCTTGATGCATTGCAGCTCGATTTCGTGACGAAGGTCTTTGAGGCTCATGCCGCGCTGGCGCGCCAACTCGTAATAGTCGGGAACGCCTTCGCAGACCGGCACTGGCGCCGCGACGGGTGCGACGGGCACCGACGAGACCCGCATCGGAAAGCCAATTGGAGTTGGAACGAATGCGGCGACCGTCGGGGCCGAACTTCCTTCCATCAGCGCCCGCAGCTCGCTGACGTGGCTGAACGAGTCAGGCCCAATCAGCTGGGTCTCAGCGAAAATTGCTGCGGCAGACAGTACGTTCTCGAGTTCGCGTACGTTGCCCGGCCATGGGTGTCGCGCCAGCAGCGCGAGCGCTTCAGCCGACAAGTGCTTCACGGCCTCGCCTCGTTCATCGGCGACCCGGGTGAGGAAGTGCGCCGACAGCAAAGCGAGGTCTTCGGGGCGCTCGCGCAGCGACGGCAACTCGAGAGTCACGCCCTTCAAGCGATAGTAGAGGTCGGCCCGGAAGCGGCCCTGCGCAATCAACGCCTCGAGGTCACGGTTGGTGGCGCAGATGACGCGCACGTCGACTTTGAGTGTTTTGGTGCCTCCAACCCGCTCGAACTCGCGCTCTTGCAGAACGCGAAGCAGCGCGATCTGGCACTTGGGGCTGATGTCCCCAATCTCGTCGAGGAAGAGCGTGCCTCCGTCGGCGAGCTCGAACCGGCCTTTGCGTTCGCGAACGGCGCCAGTGAAAGCACCCTTCTCGTGGCCGAACAGCTCGGACAACAGCAGGTCTTCAACCATCGCCGCGCAGTTGACCTTCACCAGCGGCATCGCTCGGCGCGGCGACAACTGATGCAACGCCTCGGCGAGCAGCTCTTTGCCGGTTCCGCTCTCGCCGCGAACGAGCACAATCGCGTTGCTTCGGCCGATCGGCTCGACCTGCTTGAGAATCCGTTTCAGCGATGCCGACTGCCCGACCAGGCCGTGCGTCTTCTCGACCGTATGAGGCGAGAAGGTGGCGCGGGGCAACTTGAGCTCGGGCTCGAGCATCGACAACACCTCGGCGCGGCGCGGCACCGAAAGGAACGCGGCACGGCGAATCGGAGGAACACGCTGAACCAGCTCATCCATCAAGCGACCGGCTCGCGCGAACTCGGCCTGAGCGCCGCTGACGTCATTGGCAGCAAGCTTCAGGCGCCCCATCAGATGGTAGACGCGGAAAGGGCCTTCGAGATCCGGCTTGCTGAGCAGCGTGTCTTTCGCACGTGCCGCGGCGCGACCTGCGCTGTGCAGATCTCCAAGGGACAGCGCCAGCTCACCGCGGATCAGCTCGATCTCGACCGCCGCTGCAGGCAGCTGGCTGCTGCCTCTTTCGACGCAGCGACGCGCAAGCTCAGCCGACGCTTGGGCCTTCTCACCTGCCGCCAAATGTGCGCGGGCCTTGAGCGCGGCCGCAAACGCCGCGTAGCCGTCATTGCCCAGAGCATCGAAGCAGGCGCGCGCGGCGTCGAGACTGCGAATCGCCTCGGTGAAGTCGCACCGTTCGACCGCCACCGCGCCAAGGTTCAACAGCGCGCTGCCCTCGAGGTAGGGCTCGCCCGTGCCCCGTGAAAGGCGCAGCGCGTGCTCTGACAACAAGGCCGCGTGTTCCAGGTCACCGAGAAACAGATGTAGGCGGGCCAGATTGCTGGCAGCGTGGGCGACGTCGCGGGCGCCGCCGAATTTGCTGATTGCTTGCAGAGCCCGGGTCAGGTTTTCCAAGGCGGGCTCGAAGTCGCCACTTTCGGCGTAGAGGCTGCCGAGGTTCGCCAGGGCTTGGGGCGCAGGTCTCGCAGTGGCGAGCGCTGCTTGGTAGCAGGCGATCGCCCGGTCGCGATCGCCGAGCTTGTGGGCCGCAACTCCTTGGTTCACTCGGGCCTGCACCTCGAGGTGCACCCACCCTTCAGCCTGAACTGCCGCGACGTTCTGGGCAAACAACGCTTCGGCCTTGGCTGCTTCTCCTTGCACGAGCAGCGCCTTGCCCATCACGTTGCGCAAAGTGATCTGCACCGCGACCGATGGGTTGTTGCCGAGCGCCACGCGGCAAAGTGCGAACGCCTGCGCAGGTTGGCCTTTGAGCATCCGAATTTCGGCGATCAGCGCCATTGCTTCGACCGAAGTGACCGAATCGGCCGCGGTGCGGGCGAGGGCAATTTCCGCAAGGCGGAACCGCCCGAGCCTGACGAGGCTCTTGGCTGCCAACAACGCACGCTGGGCCGAGAGCGCGGTGTCAGTCACTTTCGCCGACCGTGCGTAGCTGCGGGCCGCGTCGCGGTGATTGCCCATCGCCTGAAGCACCGCGCCATGCCGTTGCTGCACCCCGGCCTGCTCGGATCCTGTCAACAACAGCACTGCGCGCGCATAGAGCTCAGAAGCGTCTTCATACGCCCCCCGCGCGGCCAGCGAATCGGCGGCCTGCACCGCGACAACCGAGGCCTCGCTGGCTCCGACGTCGAGCAAGAGTCCCGCGGCGGTTCCGAACTCGCCCGCCTGCGCCATCGCAAGTCCAAGCGACCGCTTGAGCACCTTCACCCGAGCGGGACTCAGGCTGCTTGCAAACGCGAGCTTCTCGGCCTCGCGGGCAAACCG
>JANOHG010001125.1:0-5907 GCA_031406375.1 Archangiaceae bacterium
GAAGATCAGACGCTCATCACGGGCCTGCGAACTGTGAGCCGGCTGGCCGTTCAGAACAACACGGTAATCGTGGTGGGAATCGATGCGTCGCAGCGCGGAGCGGTGGCGCTGTACACCCAGGCAGCCACGGTCTCGGTGCGCCTGACGAAGCCCGAGCAGCCCGACCGTCTGATCACCCACACGTCGCTGGGCATCCCGGTCGATGCCGTGCTCGACGCCCAGAAATGGCTCTATGTTCTCGACGAGAACGGCGTCTCTATCTTCCGCGACGCGACGACGATGCCCACCTTCGTGACCGAGTTGACCTTAGGAATGGACGCCAAGACATTGACGTTAATCGAGTAGCACGCGCCGCATGAACGAACCGACTTCACCCGCGCTGAAGCTGGTTCCTCCCGAGTCAGAGGCCGGAGCGCTGTTGGCGAGGGTGGTCGCGAAGAAGCCGGGCGCCGCGCGCGAGCTCTTCGATGCGTTCGCTCCGCGCATCAGGCGGCTCGGGTTGCGCCTGGGCCTTGGCCTTGCCGACGCGGAAGACGTTGTACAAGAGAGCCTGCTCATCGTCTGGAACCGGGCCCACCGCGTTCCCGATGGCGATCAACTGCAGGGTTTCGTGCTGGGCATCGCCGCAAATCACGCGCGGTCGCTGCTGCGCCGGCGCCATTGGGCGCGAGCGCTCGGGCTTGATCCTGGCGAGGACTACGAAGGGGCGGAAGAGTGCGCCGGGTCTTCGGAACCGCAGTCGGCGCTCGAGCTGCGCCGAGTCTTCGCCGTTCTTCGCGGCATGAGCGACGACCTGCGCGTCGTCTTCGTGCTGCGTTTCGTCGAGCAGCTCACACTCGAAGAGGCGGCCCTTGCCGCTGGCTGCAGCCTGGCGACCATGAAACGCAAGCTCGAACGCGCTCGCACGGTATTCGTGGCGCGGGCAAGAGAAGACCTCTTGTTGTGGGACCGCCTCTCACCGGAGGAACGCGATGGCTGATCTGATCGAGCGAGCAGCGCAACTTGTTCGCGGGGTAGACGCGCGCCCCGGGGCACACGCCGCGTCCCGCGACGTCTTTCTCCGCGCCGTCAGAGCATCGCCGCGCCGATCGCCGGCGCGTTGGGTGCTCGCGCTCACGGCCGCGGTAGCAGTTGCGGTTGCCGCCGTGGTGGTGGCACTCGTCGCTTCGCCGCTGACGTATACCGTGGAAGAGGCTCGTACCGTGCACGAGGGGACCTGGATTCGGGCCAACGAGCAGCCGGCGCTGCTGCAATTCTCTGACGGCAGCAGGTTGGAACTCGAAGCGGGAGGCCAAGCCGAGGTCCTCTCGACCACTGCTTTCGGCGCCGTGGTGCGGGTGTCTTCGGGTGTGCTGACCGCGAACGTGGTTCACCGGTATGCGACGCGGTGGCAGGTGGAGGCAGGCCCGTACGTGGTTCGCGTCACCGGCACGCGGTTCTCGGCGGCGAAGTCGGGCGACGATCAGTTCGACGTCAAGCTCTTCGAGGGGAGCGTCGAGGTGAGCGGCCCGGGGCTCGTCGTTCCGTTGCAACTCAAAGCGGGGCAGCGGTTTCATGCGTCGCTCGAGAGAACGGGCGCCCGCGTCGAGGTCAGCAGCCTCACCGCCGCTGTACCGAAGCCGGTGCCCTCGGGCGCGCCGCTGCCTTCGGCCTCTGTCGGACCCGTTCGCGCACAGGCGGTGGCTCGACCGCTGGCCGCTGTTGCGAAAACGCCAGACCCGATCGCCTCGAGCGATCCCAAACCGGCGGGTTGGCGCGCCCAAGTGGCGGCCGGAGACTTCGGCGAAGTACTCAGCGCGGCCCGGGCCGAGGGACTCGAAAAGGCGCTGCTGCGAGACGTGGAAGACGTCTTTGCATTGGGAGAAGCGGCCCGGTACCTGCGAGAAGACGGTGTGGCCGAGCGCAGCTTTCTCGCCGTCCGGCGCCGCTTCCGAGGTTCGCTCGAAGCCGCGCACGCTGCGCTGTTGTTGGGCGACCTCGCTGAGCTGCAGGCGCGCTGGGCAGAGGCAGACCAGTGGTATGAGCGGTGCGCCGCCGAGGGACCGCAGCCGCTGATTCCCGAAGCGCTCGGGCGCCGCATGCGCGTGCTTGAGCACCTCGACCAGCGTTCGCAGGCCCGCGAGCTTGCGCAGCGCTATCTCAAGCTTGACCCCTTGGGCCCGTGGGCTGCGCTCGCCCGCCGAACACTCGAATGAGATTTGCCGTGCTGGTGTCTTTGTGCTGCGCCACGCCTGCAATCGCCGTCGGGCCGGTGCGCGTCGTGCTGTTGACCCGCCCGGGCACGCTGGTCGAGACAGTCATCCGGCTCAAGGCCGAGCTCAAGACGGCTGGCTTCGAGGTCCTCGAAGACTCGATTCAGACCGAGCCGGAGCCCAGTGGGCTTGCCGAGCTCGCCCTCACTCACCAGGCAGCCGCAGTGATCGCCCTCGATCGCCACGGCAGCGACCGGGGCGTCCGCGTCTGGGTGGAAGACCGACTGACGGGAAAGACGCTGTCTCGAACAATCGGAGCCGAAGCCGCGACCCCTTCGCTGCTCGCGCTCCGGGCCATCGACCTGTTGCAGGCGAGCTTTCTCGAGCTGAAGGTTCGGCCTCCACCCGAGCCGCTGGCCGCGCCAGTACAGGGGCTACTTCCCGTCGAGCACCCGGAAGTGCCCCCGCAGCCGGCGCGGTTACAACTCGGGTTGGGCGCCGGGGCTTTGGGGCAGCGAGGGTTTGACGTCGCGCTCGCCGCGGCGGTCAGCGTGCGCTCTCGAGTTGCGCAACGCGTCTGGGTGGGGGCGGCGATGCTCGGGCCGACGCTGTTCGGTGACTTCAAGGGAGTGGTGCGCGCGGCGATTCAGCAGTGGATGCTTTGGGCAGACCTGCAGCTGCACTTCGAGCCACTGCCATGGCTGGAGCTGCGCGGGGGTGCTGGCGTTGGTGTGGTGTACTTGAACGCCAGGACCTTCGACGGCCTCGGCGGCTCGGTCTGGAGCACGCTGCTCGCTACCGAGGCCTCGGCTACGTGGTGGCTCACCCCGCACCTCGGCGCGCGCGCCTCGGTGATTGGAGTGGGGGCCCTCACCCCGATGCGACTGTTCAACCTGGGCCAAGAGATTGGCCGCGCAGCCGAACCGCTGATCGCGGGCACGCTCGGGGTGATGGTGCGCCTGTAGGATGCAGGTTCCAGGTTCATCGTTCTGGCGACGCGCAGCAGCAACCTCTCGACATCCTCATCTTCCGGTGGTGGCAGTGGAGCGAATGCGACGTCGGCTCCGTCGAAGAGGCCGACAACGCCCCGACGAGAAGGGGCGTGCTCCGCGCGCTGCGATCGGCGGCGAAGAACACGGTCAGCGCCGACAGCGCGGCGACGCAGATCAACAGCGAGGCCGCCGCCTGGGTACCAATGCGCGGAATCAGAAACAGCCCCGTCACCAGCG
The DNA here is from genome assembly GCA_031406375.1 of Archangiaceae bacterium. Lineage (GTDB taxonomy): Bacteria > Myxococcota > Myxococcia > Myxococcales > Myxococcaceae > JAGSPQ01. The sequence continues at coordinate 3,422 of JANOHG010001125.1, forward strand.
AACCGCCTACCGCGCCCAGGGTATTGGCCAGGTACAGCGAGCCCGCTTGCCGACCAATGCTCGACTCAGCGTCTTGCACCAACGCGTTGGCCAGCGGGAAGGCGAAGCCCATGTAGAACGCGGGGACGGCGGTGACGGTCGCGATGCTTCTGCCGCTGGGACCTCGCCGAGAGGAACTCGAGCACCGTCACTTCCTGCGCCGAGTTGCGGAAGTCCGAGGTCGCGCGCCGCGTGGCGGACGGGACGATGAACTTGCGCGCGGAGCTCGAGGGGCTCGAACGGCTGGCGGTCATCGAGGCGCTGCGGCGCAGTGGAGGCAACGCGACCGAGGCGGCGCGGCTGCTCGGAGAAGTCGGCCGCGGCAAGGCGAGGGATCCGGGCGGCACGGTGCGCACGATGATCAAACGGCTCGGGCTGCCACAATGACAGGCGCCTTCGACAGCCACATCTCCTCGCTTTTAATTACCGCGACCTCGTGTGCGGTCGGCTGTTCGAGTTGAAGTCGGCCCAAGATTCTTGCTCGGTGCGATCGCGATCCCAGCTCGAACCCACCGAGCCGGTGAGGATTTCTTTGGTGATGGTCGGCACCCCCACGGCGATCGCTTCCACCAGCGTCCCCGAGGCGCCGGTGAGGTTGACCTTCGCGTCATTGATTAACTTCGCCGCGTAGTCCCCGTCCAGCGCGTCCAACGACAGTTGTTTTGAGAGCTCGGAAGTGGGCCGTAGGTCAAGCTCGACACCGACGTCATCCGCAGCTGCCGCATCGTCAACGACGTTGATGAAGTCGCCAAAGGTGATTCCGAACTTGGCGGCGAACTTCGCTGACTGCTCTTTGGTGGCGCAGTTCTCATTGATGTTCGCGCTGAATCGTCACGCGCTTCGGTGGCGAATTGGTCGCGCAACAACATTGTCTGTAAATGTCGTACATCGTTTCGTAAATTTCGGCGGTACCCGAAACTCGAAAGGTTTCGGTCACTTCACTCGAACGTTGGGCTGACGCCGCCTTCGCAGGTAACGAGGGGCCTGTTAGGAGGCGGGTATGATCGAAGCGCTCATCCTCGACCTCGGCAACGTCCTCGTCTTTCACGACAACGCGCTGCTGTTCGAACGGCTTGCCGGCGCGTTCAACACCACCTCCCATTCGATGCAGGCGCGAATCGAAAAGGACGTGTGGCAACGCACCAACACAGGTCGGCTTCCTGGCGACGCGTTGAGGCTCGAGCTCCAACATGCGTTAGGAGCTGAGGTGTCACCGCAGCTTTTCGTCGAGCTTTGGAACTGCCACTTCAAAATCAACACCCCGATGGTCACGCGGGTCGAATCGCTGGTGGGGAAGGTCAAGCTCTGTCTGTTGTCGAATACCCACGACCTGCACTTCGAGCCGCTTCGAAAGCAACTGCCAGTGCTCGAGAAGTTCGACGCGCTCGTCGTTTCATACGAGGAAGGGCTGATGAAACCCGCGCCTGAGCTCTACCGTACCGCGCTCGAACGGCTGGGCGTCGCCCCCGAGCGCGCGGCGTTCTTCGATGACATTCAAAGTTACGCCGATGCAGCGACCGCGATTGGAATCCACGGCCGACTATTCACTGACGTCCACGCGTTCGACCGTCAGTTGGCGGAACTCGGGCACTGAAACTGGCCGGATGGAAAGCGTCACGGTGAACTCCACCAGTGACGATTGCCTGACCCTGGCCCTTTGATTGCTCTCTGACGACGTACCACCAAAGAAAGGCAGCTCAACAAGGCGAGCAACAATCGCTGCAAAGCCGAAAACTCGGGCCTGTGCGCCGCTTGCGGTTGTCGCCGATAATGACTGTTGTTACGCGCGTTTACATTGACTCGAGGGACAACTAGGTTGGGCGGCGCCAAAAAGGAGACAGACCGCTACAGGGCTGTACTCTACGAAGTCGATTTCATGGCTGGGCGGAGGACGCAATTTCCTTGAGTGACGAATTCGCCAGCCCGAGAAGCGACATCGGCCGCCGGATGGCTGAGGAAATCATCCGACCCGAAGCCCTGCTGAAAAGCGCACTCGAGAAGATTGTCTATTTCGAAGCGCGCTCCCAACAGCTCGAGAACGACCTGACTGCGGTACGGGCGGAAGCAGATCGCCTGCGCAAGGACATCGGCGGCGCAGCTCAGCGGGAAATCGAGCTCCGCCGGTTGGTCGCCGAGCTCGAAGTAAGGGCGACCCGCGCGCACGCGGAACGCGAAGATTCTGCGCGGGTAGTCGAGGCGCTGCGGCGTGAACGCGCTGAGCTGATTGGAAAAATGCTCGAGGCTTCGCGGATTCACAAATCCGACGAAACGCCGGACCCCGACTCGTTTGACCTTGCGTGCTTCATCTCAGAGCTACGGGGTGAAGTGCTCTACCGAAGGGCCGAAGCAAAAGGTCAGGCGCAAATCCCTTCGGAAAAGCCAAGCGCGCCAGAGCCGCCGCCCGTCGCCTTCGCAGTCACGGCGATGGCAAACGAGCTGAAGTCACA
>JANOHG010001164.1:0-14714 GCA_031406375.1 Archangiaceae bacterium
TCCGAATGGTCGAAATCGAAGACGTTCTGCCCGACGATTGAGAGCTCGACGTGATCGAAGATCGGCTCGGTGCGCAGTGCGGCGCCTACCAACACGTACCCAGGCAGCCGGTAGCGGCGAATCAACTCGAGCGTCGATCGGCTGTTGTTGCGTCGTTCGGCGCCCAGCCGGGTCGTCACATCGAGGTTGAGGTACGGCCCAATCGGCAGCGAAAATCCAGCGTTCAGCCGCGCCTGTGGAAGGTCGGTAAGCAGTCGTGCCGCGGGCACAGTCGCGTTGTCCTCAGCGCGGAAAAAGCTGGCGTTGATGAAGAATGCGCTGCGCAACGACAGCTCGACCCGCGCTTCACCCTCGGCTCCCGCGACACGGACACCCTGGTGGCGGTTGGTGTACGGCACCAGGTTCCCGCTGGTGTCGACGGCCTGAATCGGCTGCGTGAAGTTCTGGAAAAAGCCCGCCGCACTCAGCTTCACCCGCGCGTCACCGACCGTCTGCACGTACTCGAAGCCCGCTTCGACCGAGTCGACGGTGCCGGGTGTCAGCGCTGGGTTCCCCACCGATCGACCCTGGTTGCTGTCAGAATTGGGAATCGTTTCCGAAAGCTCCTGCGGCGTCGGCGCGCGAAAGGCGCGTCCGTAGTGCGCCTTCAGCGCCAACGAGTTTATCGCAGCGAACGCGATTCCCGCCCGCGGCCCGAAACCCGCCGCGAAGGCGGTGCCCGTCAGCGCGCTTCCGTTCGAGGTAGGCAGTTGAATGACGTCGGCGCGAAAACCCACCTGAATCGTCAGCCGCTCGAAGGGCGTGAAGACATCCTGCACGAAGAACCCGAGCCCCAGCCTGGCAGCTGCCGCCGCGGTGCCCTCGGTCGGGTAGAGCAACCCGGCGGGCCGCGCAAGAGCGGGGCCTTTGTAGAAGTTGGTGCCCGGCTCGTAGTTGGTCAGGTAGTCGTAGCCAATCAAACTCGACAGCTGCGCTGACACGCCCAGGCTAAGCCTGTTGTTGGCGGGCAACGCCAGTTCGACGGTTCCTTCGGCACCCAAGGTTCGGGTGTTCACCGCGACTTCTTCGACGATGCCTTCTGGGAACATCGTCAGCACGTTGCTGGCGTTGATCTGGAATTCGCGCGGCGAGAGCTGAAAGTGTCGCCGCGTCGACTGCTGATCGAGAAACACCCGAAGGTGAAACTGACTTGCGTCACCTACCCTTCGATAAAACGCGAGATCCACCTGCAGCGTTGCCCAATCGAGCTTCGACTCGGCGCCGACGGTGTCGTATTGGCCGATCAACGCGCCACGGCTTTCGAGAAGGAATCGGGCGCCCAACCGGATCTTGCCGAACCCTTCGCGAACGTACTCAACGCCGCCCCCCACGTTGACGAGCAGCCGGTTGTCGTTGGTACGACCCGCCGGGTCCTGCGCCAACCGCTTGCCCTGCGCGATGGTGCTGAGCTCGAGCGCATCCTTCAGCACCGCCTTTCGGTAGCCGACCTGCTTGGCGACGTCGCCATCGACGTACAGCTTGAGCCCGCCGAACGCCTTCGCGACGTTGAGGTGACCCTGGTAGGCGTCCCATAAGCCGGCGCTCGCGGACGCTCGAATTCCATCATCGCGACGAGTGACGAGCTTCACGATCGCACCAAAATTACCCAGCTCGAAATCTGCCGTTGCGGGGCCGCGGAACACTTCAATCTTCTCGAGGTTGTCGATCGGAAGATTGGCGAGCGCGCGGCCATCGTAGAAACTATTGAGCTTGTGACCGTCGAGCAGAAACAAGACCTCGGGGTCACTGCGTCTTCCGCGCACTGCCAGCCGGTGAAACCCTTGGACATCGCGACTGACAGTCAGCCCAGGGATGAGATCGAGGACGTCGTAGACGGTGCGAGCACCGAGTTGCTTCAGCGCGGCCACGTCATAGCTGCTGACCCACTGAGGCACCGGTGAGCCTTTGTCGTCGATTCTGCTGACGACGCCGGTGCTGTCTTCCGCGCCGTAGATCGCCAGCTCTTCTTCGATCTCCGACCGCTTCCGCCGAGGTTCTGGTTTTCTGCCAGTCTCTTCGGTGGCTGTCTTTGGGGCGGCAACCGGCTCGGGCTTCTTCGCGACCTCCGTCTTTGGCTCTTCGACTTTCGCTTGTTCCTTGCTTGGTTCTTCGATGCGCTTCGGCTCTTCCTCGTTTTCGGCTTCGCGAATGAGCGCGTGTTCCTCACGGCACTTCTTGTCGTTCTTCTTGCACTTCTTCTTCGTCGGCTTCTTCGCTGGGTCAGCCATCGGCTCGTCGTAGGGGCCTTCTTTCACCACCCCGTCGCTCAAAGCATCTTCGCTCGACACCCTGACGCGTGCCGGCGCATCCGCGGTCATGAAAATCGCCATCCGATCGCCCGCCGAAGTGACCCCTTCGACCCAGTATTCAATCCCCGGCGGCCGCATCCGCGCAGCGGGAATCGTGCCCCGGTAGAGATCCCCGTACTGCAAGTCCATCTTGACCGCCACATACTCTTCGCCACGCCCGCGGAAGCGCAGCACGAGCTTCTCAAAAGCGACACTGCCCGTCAGCGATCCATCGACTTGAAACACCTCACCCGCCCTCGCATCCTGCTTCGCGGTGTGAAGCAGCGCCGACCGCGGGTCTGCGAAGGCGCCGAAGGCAGCCAAGACAAGAAGCAGCGCGGCCGTCGGGCGATCGAAAAAGGGATGCACCATCGGCTGGTGGCGATGGTCGTTCGGGAGGCGCAGTAAACGCAAGGGTAGAAAACTCGATCGCAACGCAGACTTCCGGTCTTCTGCACCCATTCATGCGCGCGTCGCTTTCCCTGCAACAATCCCTTTACCGCCGTCAGCAACAGAAGATCCGCCAGCTCGTCGTCGGCGCATCCGCCCCGTTTCGGCGGTACGAGGCTGAGTACCGCCGCGCGACCGCGAGTTTTCGGCGCAAGCTGCCCATCAGCGACGTTCATCAACAGCTGCAACAGTCGGACATCGTCTACGTCGGCGACTACCACACGCTCAAAGCCGCGCAGCAGGGCTACCTGGATCTGCTCGAAGCGGCGGTCGCCAGCGGGCGTCGGGTGGTCCTCGCGCTGGAGTTCGTCGAAGGAAAGCATCAGGCGCAGGTGGATGCGCTGATCGTGGGCAAGCTGAAGGCGCGCACGTTTCTCGATCGCATTGGGCACCCCTACCGCGGAGCATTTGACGTTTGGCCGCACTTCGAGCCGATCTTCAACTTCGCCAAGGCGCACAAACTCGAGGTGACAGCGATCGATCGGCGCGCCGCGGGAAGCAAATCGCTGCAGGTGCGCGACGGATACGCGGCGAAACGGATCGCCGGCATTGCGCGACAAGCCGACCGCCCGCTGGTTTTGGTGTTGATTGGTCAGTTCCACGTGGCGCCCGATCATCTGCCTGCGCAGGTGAAGAAGGCACTGGGTGCGGTCGTGCGGCAGCACCTCGTCGTCTATCAGAATGCGGAAGGCGTCTATTGGGCCCTGGCACGTGAAGGCCGGGCAGATTCGACCAGCGCAGTCGAAGTTCGACCCGGCGAACTGTGCCTGGTCAGCAGCTCGCCCGTCGTCTGCCAGCAGAGCTTTCTGGACTACGTCGAGGCCGAACTGGGCGACGCGCCACTCGAAGATCGCGGAGCCCCAGCGGCATTTCGCCACCTCGCGAAGGTGATCGGCCAACTGGTGGGAGTGAACGTCGATGCCGCGCTCGAAGAGGTTCAGGTCGTAACGCCTGGGTCACTCGCCGCCGGGTCGTGGGAAGCGCTGCGGAAGCGCGCCGGCTTCACGCGTTCAGAGCTCGCCGCGATCGAGAAGCACGTGCTGTCTCGCGAGAGCGCGTACGTGCCACGCGCCAAGCTCGCTTATCTGGCGTCGCTGTCGCTCAATCACGCCGCCGAAGAAGCCGCGCACTTCGTTCGCCACGTCTGCGTCGGGCCGGCGATTGACGCTCCCCGCCCACGCGCCGAGGCGTTCTTCGCGCGGTGCCTCGAAGAGGCGTTGGGCTTCTTCGGCTCGCGGTTGGTGAACGGTGCCCGCCGATGTACTCAACTTGGCGAGTGGACCCGGCTGTTTCACGATGGTTCGACAGAGCATCGAAAGATTGCGGCCTTCGTTCTCGCGCTCAAAGCAGCCGAAGGCGATGAGCCAAACGACGCGAAGCGCCTTGTGCCGAGCGACGATCGGCTTTTTCATGCGGTCAGTCACGCGCTGGGGTACCTGCTGGGCGAAGCGCTGTTTCGTGCCTTCGACTCGGGCAGAATTCATTCGCTCGAAGTGCGCGGTCTATTCGCAGATCCGTTTCGTCTGGCGGCCGAACGCTACTTCGCGCTGTGTGCTCGCCTGTTCGCACGGCCTTCAAGTGGGGTGACGCCTTCGCACTGAGCCGTTGAGCTTGCAGTTATATACCGGTGGCGGCATATGGTTTGAATGTCACTGCGGCACGCCATTCTCGGCTTTCTCGAGCTCGACCCAGCAACTGGGTACACGCTGCAGCAGCGCTTCGATGGTTCCGTGCGGGCCTTCTGGACAGCCACCCAAAGTCAGATCTACCGGGAACTTCACGCGCTCGATCGCGAGCAGATGGTGCAGGTCGAGGTCGTGCCCCAGGATGGAAAGCCACCTCGGAAGATCTATTCGACAACCGCGGCAGGGCGGGCAGAGCTGCGCCGATGGCTAGAAGCGCCCGTTGAGCCGATGCAGTTGCGCGATCCGCTGATGCTGAAGCTCGTCTTCGCAAACGACGTCGCGCCTTCGGTGCTCGACCAGACGCTGGCGAAGTACGCTCAAAGCCTCGACGCGACTGCCGCCGATTACCGCGCGCGCTTGAAGTCAGAGCAAATCTTCTCGCTCGCGCGATCGCCCCGCGAGCGTGTGCTGTGGGAACTGTCAATCGAGCATGGCCTTGCGTGGTGCGAAGCGCAGGTCGAATGGGCGCAGCGGGCCCGTCGTAGGCTGTCGAAATCCAAGCCCTGACCGCCACTTTCCGATGCGAGGCGAACAGAAGAACGAGATCTTTGCCGATGAACGGCTCAGCCCAGAGCTAACAGTTGCCGCCTTAGAAATTACGAGCCACGGTCAAGCCGGCGCCGTTGGCTCCTGCCCAAGGTTGGAGCTCGAGCTCATACTCACGGGTGACCTTCCACGACTGCCATCCGAAGAGCGTACCGAGCGCTGCTCCCACCACCACGTCCGAAAACCAATGGGTGCTTTGCTGCACGCGCGCGATGCCGACCCACATTGCCAGGCCATAAAAGACGGGAGCCAGTCTCGGGTATTCCTGTGACAACACCGACGCCGTAGCGAACGCCGACATCGTGTGGCCCGATGGCATTGCATCTGCTGACCCGCGTGAAAACCAGTGTTGCTGACTGCGGTCGAAGCTGGGGCGTTCGAGGCGAAACAGGCGCTTTCCGACGAACGACGCGATTCCCGTCGCAGCCAGCGCCTGCAGACCCGCGAGGCAAACGCGCTGGCCGTCGCGGCCCCCAAGCAAACCAAGCGCGAGGAAGATCGCGACGTCAATGTAGCCCTCGCCAAGATAGCTGACCCAATACGACAACCGATGATCGCCCACCGCCGGATCCGGAAGCCTCTGTGCGGCCGCGTAGCTCTGCACGTCGGTTTTGATGGCGATGGTGGTGCCGATGATTGCGGGAACAATCACAAACGCGTCGAACACCTCTGGACGAAAGGGGCGCGCGAGCACTGAGCCCGTGTTGAGCAGCACGCGGGTGCCAGGAATTCGCGGGAAGATGCCCGCGGAAGACGGCAAGGGGCGATCGACAACCGGCTCTGCGCGTTCGCCGCTGGGAACGAGCGCCGGCGCGGCGCCCGCCACCATCGGCACATCGGCAGCGCCAAGAACGATCGCGAGTACAAGCGTCACCATCGCGTGAACCTAGACCAAATGGATGGACCAACACTCAGGCGAACGTGGACTACGTCGCAGGAGTGAAGCCATGGCGCAGAGCCACAGCAGCAGGTTGGTCCATCCATTTGGTCTAGCCGAATCAATCGCCTATCGGGCAGCTTGGACCTAAGGTCGGCATGCCATGGCCGACGACGCGCTCATCGAGCAGCCGGCACCGCACACGGAAGAAGCCACGCGCGAAGAGTTTGGGCCGATCGGCAGATGGATGGCGCGCCGGTACTTCGAGCAGGTGCGCTTCGCTCCCGAAGCGACCGAGGTACTGCGGCGACTTTACGAGAAGGGTCACGTGGTTCACGTGATGCGTTCGACATCCTGGATCAACTACCTCTACTTGACCTGGGTGCTCGTTCGCCGGGGTCTGCCTCCGATTCGCGCGGTGGTAAACTTGCGCAGGTGGTTCACGCGCCCGTGGTCCAAGACAGCGCAGCGCGGCGACTTCGATGTGAGGATCAACTACGCGCGCCGCAACAATGGTTCGACGCTCGTGTTTCTCAAAGAGAGCGCGCTTGGCCGAGCCGGTGGGCGCGACTCAAGCGAGGATCCGTTTCCTGCGCTGGTCGAGCTGGCGCAGAAATCCGACCGGCCGATCTTCCTCGTGCCCGAGCTCTTCGTCTGGGACAAATGGAACCAGAAACTCTCCCCCAGCCTTTTCGATCGGATCTTCGGCAGCCCTGAGTCGCCCGGGTTTCTTCACTCGCTGTTGGTGTTCCTGCGCAACTACCATCGGGCGCAGTTCCGCGTTGGCGAGAGCGTCGACTTGAAGGCGTTCACCGACTCGAATCCTCGCGACTCGGTGAACGTGCTGGCGCGCAAAGTTCGAAGCGCGATCCACCACCACCTGGCGCGCGAAACGCGTGCGGTATTCGGGCCACCGACCAAGCCCATCGATCGGCTGCTGGACGAGGCGATGCGTGACAGGGTGTTCCGCGCCACACTCGAAGAGGTCGCCAAAGAGAAGCAACGGCCGATCGAAAGTATCCAGCGCGAAGCCCGCCACAATCTCGACGAGATCGCCGCGCGTTACATGCCGTCGGTGGTGGCGGTCGCCGCGCCGGTGCTGCGTTGGGTGTTCAACCGAATCTACGACGGCATCGAGGTCGACGAAGCGGGGCTCGAACGGGCAATGAAGGCCGCGACGCACACTCCTCTCGTGATTACTCCCAGCCACAAGAGCCACATCGACTACCTGGTGATGAGCCACGTGATGTGGGAACGCGGGTACGCGGTGCCTGTCGTCGCCGCGGGGGCCAACCTCTCGTTCTTTCCGCTGGGCCCATTCTTGCGTCGCGGTGGCGCTTTCTTCCTTCGTCGAACGTTCAAGGGCGACAAGGTCTACAGCGCGGCGTTCAAGGCGTACCTGAAGAAGCTCGTTCACGACGGCATCCACCACGAGTTCTTCCCAGAAGGAGGTCGATCGCGCACAGGCAAGCTGCTGCAGCCCAAGCTCGGGATGTTCACCTGGCTCGTTGACGCTGTGCTCGAAGGCGCGCGGGAAGACTTGCTCTTTGTCCCAGTGGCCATCGACTATGAGAAGGTCGTCGAAGGTGCGAGCTACACCGCCGAGTTGCGCGGTGGCGAGAAGAAGGCGGAAGACCTGTCGGCCTTGCTGTCGGCGCCCAAGGTGCTCTTTGAAAACTACGGCCGCATCTACCTGAGATTCGATGATCCGGTTTCTCTGTGCGCCCTGATGAAAGAGCGTGGACTCGTTCGCAGAGGCGTCATCACCGACGAACAGAAGAAGGGGCTGGTTCGGGCCCTTGGCAACCGGGTGATGTATGGAATCGGGCGGGTGTCGACAGTGACGCCCCACGCCCTGCTCGCCGCTGCCTTACTCGCCCATCGCCGACGCGGCGTGTCCGCCCGCGAAGTCACCGATCGAATCGTATTGCTGCGACGGATCGCCGCTGATCTCGGCGCACCGTTGTCGCGTCACCTCGTCAACGCGCCGTCGACGCCGACCACGCTCGGCCCGGTAGCCGACGCGCTCAAGGCGTTCGTCGGCGAAGGCGTGCTCAAGACCGCCGAGGCCAAGGGCGTACCCATCTACGCGCTCGACGACGAACGACGCTCTGAGCTCAGCTTCTACAAGAACACCCTGCTCAACCTCGTGGCGGGTCGCACCATCGTTGCGCGTGCGTTGCTCGCTGACGAGACCCGGCTCGAGCTGTCGGCGATCTCGGATCGCGCGCAGTTCCTCTCGCGGCTCTTCAAGTTCGAGTTCGTCTTCCCGGTAGGAAAGAGCTTCGATCAGATCTTCGTCGAGACCATCGAGCACCTCGTAAAGCTCGGACTGGTGGTGAAGGATGAACAGCGGATCATCGTCGCTCCTGAGGACTTCGCGCGCCCCCAGCTCGAGTTCCTCAGCGATCTGATCCGCGACTATCTCGAGTCGTACCTGATGACTGCGATGACGTTGTCCGAGGTCGGCGCCGGCGTCGACAAGAAAGAGTTCATTCGCCGAGCAATTGACACCGGGCGGGCAGATTTTCTGGCTGGAAAAATCACGACCGCCGAGTCGATATCGCGCACCAACCTCGAGAGCGCGCTCCAGTGGCTGCTCGACCAACAGGCCCTGGTCGAAAAAGAGAAGAAGCTGTCAATTGGCCCCAAGCCGTTGCCAGAGCTGGCCGAACAGATCCGCGCCTTCCTCTGACATCCTGATAGCCTTTGCCCATGCGCCTGTATGTCCTCTGGGTTGCCCTCTCTTCCGGTGTCGCGTTTGCTCAGGGTTTCGAGATGGACCTGTCGGAACCCGAGATCCCCGCAGAGTTTCGACCGTCGATCGCGGTCGTCGGCGTCAGCTCGGGTGAACCTGCTGAGGACCCGGTGATCACCACCCGCGCGCGGATTCTCGAGGCCGAGCTGCTGAAGGCAACGTCGTCCAATGCTGCCTACGGGAAGGTGATGAGCCCCACCGAAGTCAGCACCGAAATTGGAGCAGGCAACCCCAAAGCCCGAAAATGCGCCGACTACGCGTGCCTCGACGCGCTCGCAAAGAAGCTGAAGGTCGATCGGGTCATTCTGGGATTGCTGACCAAGTCGGGGCCTTCGACCCTGCTCGCCGTTCACGGCTTCGATCCCGTTTTACCCGCAGTCGTCGAAGGCCTGGTCGAGAGCGCCGAGCGCGCTGAGAAGGCGAAAATTGGCGGCTTCGCCGGCATTCAAGGCAAGAGCCAGGCACAGAAGGACAAGGACTTTGCGCGCGCCGCGATGCCCGTATTTTTCGAGGTGCTCGACAAGATCAAGACCAGCAACGGAAAGATCGCGATCGACAGCGCCGAGACCACCTCGATCGCTTTGCTGAACGGCGTTGAGCTCGGCATCGGCACCTTCGAGAAGGTGGTCGCCCGCGGCAACCACGACATCAAAGTGACGGCAGCCGGATACCTGCCCTTCGAGACCACGGTCGTCGTCGAGCCGCAGCAAGTGGCGCCGGTGAAGGTGCTGCTGGTCGCGAAGGAAATTCAGAATCAGCCGAAGGCTGTCGCCGAGGTGCAAAAGGGTACTGCGGTGTTCGAACGCCCAGGCCTCTACATCGCCGTCGCAGGCCTGATCGCTGCAGGGGTGGGCATTGGGCTCGGAACGATCGCGAAGTCTGTCGAGGCGCGTGCCAAGCCCAATGTGGGTGGCGTCGTCCCAATCACCCGCACCGAGGCGAAGGCAGCCCAGACCAATGCGCTGATGGCCAACATTCTCGTTGGGGTCGGCGCCGCGGCAACCGTCGGCGGAGGCATCTGGTTCGTCGTCACCCCTGGAGTCGTCAAGAAAAAGAGGCAAGAGACGCTTCCCGTAGACTCAGGGGGTGGCTTTGGGTTGATGGTGGGCTACAGCGGCAGCTTCTAAGTCGCTGGCCACCGAACCGCATGCGCCGCCACAACGCCGACCGGATTCTTTCAGCTGCTCACTGCGGAAGAATTTCCTGAATCCTTCGCTCGAACCAGGCTTTGTCCTTCGGACCACTCACCACCGCGTTGAGGATGCCGTCGGTTCGAAGGAACACTGTCGATGGCACCTGGTTGACTCCCAGCGGCCCCAGCGCTTCGGACTTTGCAATCGCGACCTTCGCGCCGATATTGAATTGCGCTGACACTTCGAGCACGCGCTGCGCGTCGGGCTCGATCGAGAGCGCGAGAAAGCCCACCCCTTTCTCGGCGTAGATCCGCCGAAGGGCTTCCAGTTCGGGAAACTCCCGAGTGCAGGTGCCTCAACCAGGCACCCAGATGTTCACCACCCAGGGTTTGCCTTTGAGACTGTTGGCGTCGATCTCTTCGCCCGCCAACGACTCGGCCCTGAAGTAATCGGGAATTGGGCGGCGCGGACGTTCGACGTAGTCGCACCCACCGACGAACACCATCACCAGCGCCACCCATCTCATGGCTGACACTCGACGCGGTTGAGGGTCGGCTTAGCGCCCACCTCTTCGCTGGCGGTGAAGTAACCACGGCCATCGGCCTGCCACGCCACCGCTTCGCCTTGCTGCTCGGCGCTGACGGGCACCGTGACTGCCTTCGCGGCGAAGATCTGCTCGAACACAGCTCCCGCGGGCAGCTTGAGCTCGACAAGCCGGTTGTACATTCGCAACAACAGCGCATCGCCCGAAGGACTCAGCGAACCACCAGTTACTGCCTGGTCTTTCGGCTCGGGAATCGCCAGCTCGGCAACCTTGATCAATGTCGCGGTTCTGGACGAATCCATCGGCATCGGGAACTTGAATACCAAGCTCATGGTGCCAGCGCTCTGCTTGTTGACGAGGTAGAGTTGACCCGACACGGGGTGCGCGAACAGCGTCTCGGCGTTGTGCCTTTCGCCATTTGGATACTCAAAAGCAAAGCGCTCGTGGCTGACCTTCACGGTTCCTACCGGCCCGCCGACGACCACTTCCGGCTCGGTCACCCGAAAGACGGCACAGTTGTTTCGCACCCGGCGGTTGTCCCCGATGTCGCCCAGAAACAAGCAAGTTCCCGCCGGACAAGGGCCGAGCGTCATGTCTTCCCAATCGACCGCATTGGCACCCTCGAGCTCGAACCTGCCCAGCGGTTTCGCCTCGGTGTCCATCGCGAAGAAGCGAGCGGTGTCACCCGAGTCGTTGTGCGCGTAAAGCACGCCCGGGTGCGCGCGACTGGCGACCAACCCAGAAAGCTCGACCAGCTCGGCATCGCCCAGAACAGGGCCGGCCCGGGCAGGTCCAAATTTGCAGGTACCGCTGTTGCCGACAGCCGCAGGCGGCACCGGCGGCGGCGGGCTCGCACACGAAAGGAACGCAACGACGCTGACGACCAGCGCGAGCCTCACATCGAGGCATCCTGAACGATGAACCATTTGTCACCCTTCTTGTGCAGAACCAGCAACGTGTGCCCCGAAGACGCCGGCTTGTCGGGGTACGCCAACGTCCACTTCGCCACCAACGAGACGCTGTCTTTCTGCTCGCGCGTTTCGACGAACTCGAAGGACAACGTGCCCATCGCCTTCTTGTCCGGATACCGCTTCTGGTACCTCTCGAGCACCGCCTGACGACCTCGGGTCACTGCGGTAGGGCTGACGAAAATCGCGTCCTCTGCGTAGGCCGATGTGAACGCCGGCAGATCGCCGCGGTTCCACGACTCGCTCTGAGTGACGATCAACACCTTCACCGCGGCGGTGTTGGACACCGGCGCAGCGATCAGAATCATTGCAAGTGGGAGCACGTGGCGACCCTCACTTTCTTCATCTCGTCCAGGAACTTCGCAGGTGGCAGGTAACCCGTCACCTTCGGATCGCTGAGCAATTCTCCCATCGGATTAAGGAACGCGACCGTCGGAAGGCCGGCGACCCCATACTGCTTGTAGAGCTTGTCGAGCACCTCGTGATCCGCCGTGCCGTCCACCTTGATGTTGACGAACCGCAAGGATTCCTCGGCGACTTCTGCGGTGGTGTAAACGTTGCTGTCGAGCTCCTTACACGCGGCACACCAGTCGGCGTAGAAGTCGATCATCACCGGCTTGCAGTCGGCCTTCGCCTTCGCGATCGCGGCCTCGAAAGGGTCGGCGTTTCCAGTGGCTTCAGCATTGAAGGTCACCTGCCACGCCATCACGTGCTGACCTTCGATCACCGGCCGTGCTTCACCCGATGCGGTGCGGACCAACACCGCAAGCGCCACCAGCGTCACTCCCAAGAACTTGAGCGCGAACTCTCCGAAACGCGCTTTGAACGACAGGTGAATCGCGCCCAGCAGCACGCCGACGAGCACCATCGCGACCGCAACGGCGATGCCTACTGGTTTGCCCAACGCGGCGCCCAGGTTGGCAAACAGCTCGCGAAGGCCAGGAAAAGCGTCGCGAAGATAACCAAAGGCAAGCGACACCAGCGCAACTCCGAAGAAGCTCTTCACCCACTCCATCCACTCGCCGCCCTTCGGCAGCCGAACGGTAAAGACCCCAATCAAGAAAAACGGCACGCCAATGCCGAGCGCGTAGACGAACAGCAACCCGCCCCCAACGACGGGATCCTGCGTTCGCGACACGTACGCGAGCACACCCGTCAACACCGGCCCGGTGCACGGCGCAGCAAGAAATCCCGAAACGCTGCCCATCAGCAGCGCTCCGACGTAGCCGCCTCCACCTACCGTGTTGAGCTTGTTCGACAGCACCGAGGGCAACGTCATCTCGAAAGCGCCGAACATCGAGCTCGCGAGCACGAGCAGGAACACCGCCAGCCCGCTGACAACCCACGGATTGCCGAGCGCAGAACCGAACGCTTTGCCCGACAGCGCCGCGATCACACCCAGCGCGCTGAAGACCAGCCCCATCCCCACCACATACAGCGACGTGAGGACGGTGGCCTTGGCGCGGGTGTCGGCTTTACGGGCTCCGAAAACGCCCACGGTGATGGGAATCAGCGGGTACACGCAGGGGGTGAGAGAAGTGAGCAGCCCTCCGAGAAAGATGGCGGGTACGGCAATAAACATCCGGCCGCTCTCGAGAAACCCTGCCGCGTCCAATCCGCCTGTGGGCCCAGCAGGAAGAATCTCAGGAAGCACCGCCAGCCCGAACGCGAACAGTGCTGCCATTGCTGCAACTTTCGTCCAACGCATAGGTCATTATATGCGGCGCGAACGACTTTCGTTTCACGTCATTCCGACCGCGCCAATTCCATCACCGCTTGACGGGCGGCGGCGATTTATCCAAAAGGATTCGCTTGATTGACAGCGGTAATCTGCCGCCGGCAAACGATCCGTTCTCGCGCGCGCAGGATAAGCGGCGTTCATGATCCCTGGCCCGGACCACGCTGGCTTGCTAATGATTGTCTGAGTGCGATTAGATTCGTCCATAGTGGACTTGACTCGTCCACATTCGGCCGCTATTTGACCTAACGATGCTCAAGCTGCCGATTTACATGGATAACCACGCCACGACTCCGATGGATCCTCGGGTGCTTGACGCCATGCGTCCTTACCTCACCGAAGACTTCGGCAACGCCGCATCGCGCAATCACAGCTTTGGATGGAAGGCGGAAGCCGCCGTCGAGGTGGCGCGAAAACAGGTGGCGGCACTGATCGGCGCCAACGAGAAGGAAATCGTCTTTACCTCTGGAGCCACCGAGTCCGACAACCTCGCGCTCAAGGGCGCGGTTGAGTTCTACAAGGACAAGGGTGATCACATCATCACCCTCAAGACCGAGCACAAAGCGATCCTCGATACCTGCAAGCGCCTCGAGCGAATGCGCCAAGAACGGCTCGACGAGCTGAAGACGATGCGGCTGTCCGAGTTGGCGAACCGCGACGTAGCTCAGGAAGAGTTCGCGACGCTCGAGATCAAGTTCGACCTCGAGAAAGACGTCGTCTTTCAACGCTGGGTCGCCAAAGTTCGAACGGGTGCTCGCGTCACCTACCTCGACGTTCAGAAAGACGGCTTGGTTGATCTCGAACAGCTCAAAGCGGCGATGACCGATCAGACAATCATCGTGTCGATCATGCTCGCCAACAACGAGATCGGCGTCGTCCAGCCGGTGAACGAAATCGGCAAGCTCTGCCGTGAACGCGGAATCCTCTTTCACTCGGACGCCGTTCAAGGGCTGGGGAAAGTGCCGTTCAGCGTTGATGAAGCAAAGGCCGATTTGGTGTCGATCACCGCGCACAAGATCTACGGCCCCAAAGGTGTGGGCGCCCTCTATGTGCGCCGCAAGCCGAGGGTTCGGATCGCGCCCAGCATCGACGGTGGCGGTCACGAACGCGGCATGCGCTCAGGCACATTGAACGTGGCGTCGATCGTCGGCTTCGGCAAAGCAGCCGAGCTGGCACGAACCCAGATGGCGACCGAAGCCGTGCGACTCGAGGCATTGCGCGATCGCCTGCTCAAAGGCCTCGAGTCGAAGCTCGACATGCTGGTGATCAACGGATCAATGGAGCACCGGCTGCCTGGAAATCTCAATGTCTCGTTCGCCTACGTCGAAGGCGAGGCATTGATGATGGCGATCAAAGACGTCGCGGTCAGCTCGGGCTCTGCCTGCACATCGGCGTCGCTTGAGCCGTCGTATGTGCTGCGCGCGTGCGGCATCGAAGAGGACATGGCTCACAGCTCGATCCGCTTCGGAATTGGCCGCTTCAACACCGAGGAAGAAATCGATTTCGTGATCGACCTCATGGGCAAGAGTGTCACCCGCCTTCGCGACATGAGCCCGCTGTACGAGATGGCCAAAGAAGGTATCGACCTCAAGTCCGTACGATGGACGGCACACTGAAAAACAAGGAGTAAACGTCATGGCCTACAGCGAAAAAGTCATCGAACACTATGAGAAGCCCCGCAACGTCGG
>JANOHG010001166.1:0-2488 GCA_031406375.1 Archangiaceae bacterium
GCAACCAGAGCCCATCGCGGCCGGGCATCTTCATGTCGCTGATGACCAGCGGAGTTTCGTCCTGAGTGGCCAGGTCGACAGCCATCTCGGCGCCGCTTGCGACCGCGCAGTTGTACCCTTCTTCGGTGAGGAGCACTGAGATGACGTCGCGTACCGCCTCGTCGTCGTCGACGATCAAGATACGGGGAGGGACAGGGGGGATGGCTTCCACGGTCGATGATCTTACGAGGGAAAGCGGTCGTACCGAAAGGGCTTGAGATCGACCGACGTGCGTTGCGCATGTAACAGTTGACTCACCAGTCGTGCGGTGAGCGGTGCGAGTAGCACCCCATTTCGGAAATGGCCCGTCGCAAGCACAAGATTCTCAAGGGGTCCTTTCCCGAGCAGGGGCAGACCGCCGGGTGAAAATGGACGCAGACCCGCCCAGCTGCGGGTAACTGACGCCCCGGCGAGCCCGGGACACAGGGCAGTGGCCGCCGTGGCGATCTGCTCGACACCTGCTCGTGTCGTCGAGGCATCGAAGCCGGCACGTTCGTGGGTCGTGCCTGCGATGAGTCGCCCGTCGCCCCGAGGGATGAGGTAGCAGTGGGGCCCACAAAGAATTCGAGATGGCCGTTGGGCAGTCTTCAGCTCGATCATTTGTCCGCGCACCGGTTCGATGAGGTCTGCGCCCAGCTTCGCGCCAGCGATGAGCGCTGACCAGGCTCCTGCGGCAAGCACCACTGCATCGGCCGCGTCGAAGCCGCCCGAATGGCGCACCCCAATTGCGCGGCCTGATTGTTCGACGATTTCACTGACCTCACCCACGCCCCGTCGCACGCCCGCGCGATGACAGGCTTCTGCCAACGCCGGCACGAATGCCACGGGGTCGACCTGGTGCTCGTCAGGGAACCACGCGGCGCCAACCACGCGATCAGACAACCCAGGCTCTCGTGCTCTCGCTTCGTCGCCAGTCAGCATCTCGACCCGCAGCGACCAGGCGCGCTGCCACGCGAAAGTTGAATCGAGCGCGTGCAGTTCGTCGTCGGTGAACGCCGAGGTGAGAATTCCACTCTCGAGGTAGGTCGAAGGCTGACCACTGAGCGCGGCGACCCTTTCGGCGAACGCCGGCCAGAGGGTTCGGCTGCGCAGGCACAGATCGAGGAAAGGGCCAGGGGCGTGCGCTTCCTTCTGAGGAGCCAGCATGCCTCCAGCGGCGATCGACGTCTGCTGCCGGTCGGGCTGATTGAAGACGACCACGTCGACGCAGCTCGTTCGCAGCTCGAGCGCGATCGACATTCCGATCACACCGCCTCCGATGATCGCGACCTTCACGGAGCGAGCTCCACGGCATGCGCATTCACCGGCGGCGATCGCGGTGCGGCGCGGTGGTTCTGCCAGGTCATCCACCCGAACGCGACTACCGCGAGGATCATCAGCAAGACGGTTCGCTTAGGGAAATGCATGGCGCAATCCACTTATGACGGTTCTGAAGTCTGCTTGCACCCCAGTTTGACGGTGCTATCTGCCCGAAGCGGCGGGCTCTTCTCCGGGAGGAACAAAACGTGGCTGAAGTCTTCGACGTGGTGGTGATCGGATCTGGGCCAGGTGGATACGTGGCTGCCATTCGGGCAGGTCAGCTGGGCTTGAAAACCGCGCTGATAGAGAAAGACAAGAAGCTCGGTGGCACCTGCCTTCACCGCGGCTGCATTCCGACCAAATCGTTGCTCTACACGGCCGAGCTCTATAGCCATATTCTGCACGCCGCCGAGTTTGGGGTGGATCTCACCAACCCGACGGTGAACTGGGCGCAGGCTCAGAAGCACAAGCAGAAAATCGTCGACAAGGGAGCAGCCGGGATCGAGTTCCTGATGAAGAAGAACAAGATCACGGTGGTGAAGGGCCACGGCCGCATCACCGGGAAGGGCAGAGTCGAAGTCATTCTCAATGAAGGCGGCGCCAAGCAGCAGCTCGAGACGAAGAACATCGTGCTCGCGATGGGTTCGGTGCCCAAGTCGCTTCCGAACGTACCGGTGGACCACAAACAGGTGATGAACTCCGACTCGATTCTCGAGATCCAGACGATCCCAAAGAGCATCATCGTGCTCGGCGCGGGTGCGGTCGGCACCGAGTTCGCTTCAGTGTTCGCCCACGTTGGAAGCCAGACGACGATCGTCGAGTTTCTGCCAAACCTTCTGCCCATCGAAGACATCGATTGCAGCAAAGAGCTCGAGAAGCAGTTCAAGCGGCTGCGCAAAATCGAGGTGCTGACCAGCACCAAGGTCGAGAAGGTCGAATCGAATGCGAAGGGCGTGAAGGTCACCGTCAACACTGGCACCGAGACGAAGGTGCTCGAAGCCGAGATTTTGCTTTCGGCGGTGGGGCGTTCGCCGGTGACCAACGACGCGGGCCTCGAAAAGACGAACATTCAGCTCGATCGCGGCTTCATCAAGGTCGACGCCAACCAGCGCACCAGCGAACCGAACGTGTTCGCAATCGGGGACATCAC
>JANOHG010001185.1:0-9746 GCA_031406375.1 Archangiaceae bacterium
CGACGTCGGGCGGGTATCCAACGCGTCGGCCATGAAGTCTCCTTCTGGTGTGCGTATCGCGACGCAGGATTTGCGACCATCCGGATGTTCGAGCGCAGGTGTGCGCAACGAAAGGAAAACACCCGCGACCCAGCAGTCAGATGAATGGCAAATCATGGCGCGACAACGCAGGGCCCTTTGGTAAAAGCCGCACGCACATGAAAATCCACGAGTACCAGGGCAAGCAGCTCTTCAAGAAGTATGGAGTTCCAGTTCCGCGCGGCATCGTGGCGAAGACGGTCGAAGAAGCCGAGAAAGCGGCGATCGAGCTGGGGACGAAGATCACCGTCGTGAAGGCGCAAGTTCACGCAGGGGGTCGCGGCAAGGCGGGCGGGGTGAAGGTCGTCAAGAGCCCCGCCGAAGCCAAAGAGGCCGCCTCGAAGATCCTCGGGATGATGCTGAAGTCTCCTCAAACGGGTCCAGAAGGGCAGAAGGTCCGCACCCTTTATGTCGAAGAAGGGCTCGACATCGCCCGCGAGCTCTACCTTGGCCTCACGCTCGATCGCGCCACTTCACGCCTGACGTTCATGGCGTCGACCGAGGGCGGCGTCGAGATTGAAGAGGTCGCCGAGAAGCACCCGGAAAAGATCCTGCGCGAGGCGGTCGACCCCGCCGTCGGGTTTCTCGATTTTCAGGGCCGCAAGTTGGCGTACGGGTTGGGTCTGACCGGTGACACGGTGGCCAAGTTCGCCAAGTTCTGCCGAGCGCTGTACCAAGTGTACGTCGACACCGACGCCTCAATGGCCGAGATCAACCCGTTGGTGATTCTGAAAGACGGCACAGTCGTCGCGCTCGATTCGAAAATGAGCTTCGACGAGAACGCGCTCTACAAGCACCCTGAAATCGTCGCGATGCGGGACATCGACGAGGAAGATCCGCGTGAGGCCAAGGCGAAGGAATACGACCTGGCGTACATCGCGCTCGAAGGAAACATCGGCTGCATGGTGAACGGCGCCGGCCTCGCGATGGCGACGATGGATACCATCAAGCTGGTCGGAGGCAAGCCGGCCAACTTCCTCGACGTCGGCGGCGGAGCGACGAAAGAGAAAGTCACCCACGCCTTCAAGTTGATCCTCGCCGACCCGGCGGTGAAGGCGGTGCTGGTGAATATCTTCGGTGGGATCATGAAATGCGACGTGATCGCCGAAGGGATTATCGCCGCGGCAAAAGAAGTCCATCTCAACATTCCTTTGGTGGTTCGCCTCGAGGGCACCAACGTCGAGAAGGGCAAAGAGTTGTTGCGCACCTCGGGGCTTGCGATCACCTCGGCCGACAACCTTCGCGAAGCGGCCGAGAAAGCCGTCGCGGCGATCAAGTGAGAGACGTCACCCTTGGTGGGTTGGTCTCGAAGCGGTGGGTGGGCGTTTCGCGCAAAGAAGTGACGATGACTTTCAAGGAGCATCAGACACCATGAGCATTCTCGTTGGAGCGGACACCAAGCTCCTCGTCCAGGGCATCACCGGTTCGTTCGGGTCATTCCACGCTAAGCAGATGATGGAGTACGGCACCCGCGTCGTCGCGGGCGTTGTCCCCGGCAAGGGTGGGCAGAAGTTCGAGGGCACCGTGCCGCTCTTCGACACCGTCGATCAAGCGGTGCGGGCGACCGGCGCCAACGCCAGCGTGATCTTCGTTCCGCCGCCATTCGCCGCCGACGCGATCATGGAAGCGGCAGACTCGAAGATTCCGCTGGTGATCGCGATCACTGAAGGGATTCCAGTCAACGACATGGTCCGCGCCAAGCGGTTCCTTCATGGCAGCGGCACCCGCCTGGTTGGGCCCAACTGTCCGGGCATCATCACTCCGGGAGGAAAGTGCCGGATCGGGATCATGCCGAGCCACATTCACAAGCCAGGGCGGATTGGTGTCGTCTCGCGATCAGGAACGTTGACCTACGAGGCGGTGTTTCAAATCACCCGAGCGGGCCTCGGCCAGTCGACCGCGGTCGGCATCGGCGGTGATCCGGTCAACGGAACCAACTTCGTTGACGTGCTCAAGCTCTTCAACGCGGATCCCGACACCGATGCGGTGATCATGGTGGGCGAGATCGGTGGCAGCGCCGAGGAAGAGGCGGCCGCCTACATCGCGAAAGAGTTTACCAAGCCCGTCGCGGGCTTCATTGCCGGCCAGTCGGCGCCGCCTGGCAAACGCATGGGCCACGCAGGAGCCATCATCTCGGGCGGCAAGGGAACGGCGAGCGAGAAGATCAAGGCGATGGAAGCCGCGGGCGTGGTGATGGCCGCGTCGCCCGCAGAGTTGGGCAGCACACTGCAAGAAGCCGTGCGTCGCGGCGCGCCGAAACGCAAATAACCCCCACCCCAGGAACCAAAACATCATGGCAACCGAGAGAACGCTTTCAATCATCAAGCCCGACGGACTCCAGAGCGGAGTCATCGGGAAGATCATCAGC
Organism: Archangiaceae bacterium; assembly: GCA_031406375.1. Classification (GTDB taxonomy): domain Bacteria; phylum Myxococcota; class Myxococcia; order Myxococcales; family Myxococcaceae; genus JAGSPQ01. The sequence continues at coordinate 2,447 of JANOHG010001185.1, forward strand.
CGCTTCGAAGAGAACCAGCTCAAGCCGGTGGCGATCCGGATGCAGCAGCTGTCGAAATCAGACGCTGAAGGGTTTTATGCCGTTCACAAAGAGCGCCCTTTCTTCAAGGATCTCGTCGCGTTCATGAGCTCGGGTCCCGTCGTTCTGATGGTGCTCGAGGGCGACAACGCGATGCAGAAGAACCGCGACATCATGGGTGCCACGGATCCCAAGAAGGCAGACAAGGGCACGCTGCGGGCCGACTTCGCCAAGAGCATCGACGCGAACACCGTTCACGGCTCGGACAGCGTCGAGAACGCGAAGAACGAAATCGCGTACTTCTTCCGCGGCACTGAGCAGACTGGCTACGAGTGGAAGCGCTGAAAGCAGTTCGGGTGATCGCTGCGGCCACCCTCGCGGCGATCACGGCTTGACGCGGAGGCCCTAGGTGCGCGACTTGTACCGCAGCCCGTGAGCGCCCTCGTCGACATCGCCAGCCTGACGCTGGAAAAGCTGACCGCCTTCGTCGAAGCGTCGCTGGGCGAGAAGCCTTATCGCGCAAAGCAGATCTACCAGTGGATCCACCAACGCGGGGCAACCCGCTTTGCGCAGATGACGGATCTGTCGAAGCCTCTGCGAGAACGGCTGGCGACGACCGCCGAGCTGCGCCACGTGATCAAGGATCTCGAGCAGCGCAGCACCGACGGCACCATCAAGTACCGATTCAAGACGCACGACGGGAAGCTGATCGAGTCTGTCTATATGCCATCGCCCGATCGGAAGACGCTCTGCGTTTCGACTCAGGTCGGATGCGCGATGGGCTGCCGATTTTGCGCGACGGCGACGCTCGGGCTGCTGCGAAACCTCACTGCCTCCGAGATCGTCGCTCAGGTTCACGCGGTGAACGCCGAGGTGCGCAGGAGCGAAGGCATTGACTCGACGCTGCGACCGCTGACCAACCTGGTCTTCATGGGCATGGGTGAGCCGTTGCACAACTTCGAGAACGTCAAAACCAGCCTTCAGATCCTGCAAAGCGAAGAAGGCCCCAACTTCTCGCACCGCCATTTGACTGTCAGCACCGTGGGGCTGGTGCCGATGATCGAACGATTCGCCCTGGAAACACAGGCCAAGCTCGCCATCTCACTGAACGCCAGCAATGACGAGACCCGTAGTCGGATCATGCCGATCAACAAGAAGTGGAACATCGCTTCGTTGATGGAAGCCTGCCAGCAGTTCCCGGTGAAGCAGGGCCGACGGGTGACCTTCGAGTATGTGTTGATGGAAGGGGTCAACGATTCCGACCTCAATGCCCATCAGCTTGCAGCCCTGCTCCAGGGTGTTCCGGCCAAGGTGAATCTCATTCAGTACAACGAGAACCCAGGCCTCGGCTTTTTGTCGACTCAAGACAACCGTGCGGAAGCATTTCGAAGAATTCTCGAACGCGCTGAGGTGACTGCGCTGATTCGACAGAACCGCGGTCGGGACATTGCGGCAGCCTGTGGTCAGCTCGCCAATGTCCAACCGGGCGCGGAACCTTGACTTTTTGACCCCTTAACCGCTAGAGCAGCCGCCCTTAAACAACTTCTGGAGAATCAAACCATGTCCGTCGTTCTTCGCTTGTCACGTGCTGGTGCCAAAAAAATGCCGTACTACCACATTGTTGCTGCTGACTCGCGTTGCCCTCGCGATGGCAAGTTCATCGAGGCGATTGGCGCCTACGATCCGAACGCAAGCCCGCCGAAATTTGAAGTGAACGAAGAGCGTTGGTCGCACTGGCTCAAGGTTGGAGCGCAGCCGTCCGAGACCGTCGCGGGCCTCAAGAAGAAGATCAAGCCGGCAGCACTCGCGGCCAAGGCGTAAGCGTCCCTTCGTTCCGAAAACACAGACCATGAAGGGACTCATTGAGTACATCGTTCGGGCGCTCGTTGATCAGCCCGGTGCGGTCGAGCTGAAGAGTTCTGATGCCGAAGGTGGCGTCCTCTATGAGTTGAAGGTCGAACCGGATGACGTCGGCAAGGTCATCGGGCGCGATGGGCGCACAGTGAATGCTCTGCGCACGGTGGTCGCTGCCGCCGCTCTGAAGAAGGGCGAGAAGGCGCGACTCGAGATTCTCGATGACCGGCGCAATGTGCGCGCCGACGGTTCGGTCGATCCAGTTCCTGAAGCCACCGGATCGTGAGCGAGTCACTTCAGTTCGGCTATGTCTCGCGTGCGCACGGCCTCGATGGGCAAGTGGTGGTGAAGACGTTTGATCCTTCGAGCGAAGTCCTGTTCGAGATCGAGCGACTCAAGCTCAAACACAAAGATGGTTCCGAGCGCGAGTACGCGATTGAAGAGGTCGCGCAGGCGCCAGGCGGCGACCTGCGGGTGAACCTCGAGGGAATCGCCAATCGCCCGGCAGCCGAGAAGCTCGTTGGCTCGACGGTGTTCGCTTTTCGAGAAGATCTCGATGCACCCACCGAAGGAGAATTCTTTCAGGGTGATCTGATCGGCCTCGCCGCGTTGGACGAACAGGGGTTGGCGTTGGGCACCGTCGAAGAGATCTGGAATACCGGCCCGGTGCCAAATTTGGTCGTGCGCGGTGGCCCCAGCGGCGAATTGCTCGTGCCGTTCGCGGATGACTTCGTCGTGAAAATCGACTTGCAGTCGCGCACGGTGGTGATGAAGGTGCCTGAGGTCAAGTAGCGATGACGTACCGCACCGAGGTGCTGACGCTCTTCCCTCCGATGATCCGCGGTTACGCAGCCGAAAGCGTAATTGGCAAAGCGATCGAGCGAGGCCTGGTCGAGCTGACCATCACCGACATCCGCGACTTCGCCGATGGCAAACATCGCACCACCGATGACTCGCCCTACGGCGGAGGCGCGGGAATGGTGATGAAAGTCGAGCCGTTGGTGCGCGCGATTGAGCAGGCGCGAGCGCGCTTGCCACAAGCCCAGGTGTTGCTGATGAGCCCACGTGGCCCGGTTTTCAACCAACCGCGCGCGCGCGCCTTCGCCGCGAATGGCTCGATGATCCTCGTCTGCGGCAGGTACGAAGGCGTTGACGAACGCGCGCTGAAGTACGTCGACGGCGAGCTTTCGGTGGGCGACTTCGTGCTCACCGGCGGCGAGCTTCCCGCACTGTGCGTGATGGATAGCGTCGCTCGGCTGGTTCCTGGCGTCCTCGGCAACGCAGAGTCCGCGGTCACCGAGAGCTTCGAGCAGGGGTTGCTCGAGCACCCGCACTACACCCGGCCCGCAGAGTTCCGCGGAGTCGCTGTGCCTGCCGCACTGCAGAGCGGCGATCACGCCCGCATCGAGCGGTGGAGGCGGTGGCAGGCGCTGAAGATTACCCAGCTGCGACGGCCCGACTTGTTCGCGACAGTCGCGCTGTCAAAGGCCGATCAGAAGTTGTTCGCGAAGAACGAAGACGAGCTGTGAGCTTCGGCCGCTACGAGCGGGTAGGTGAACACTTCGAGGTTGCCGGTCGAGGGTGATCACCAGCAGGTCAGCGGGCTCTTCGGCTGGCTCGATCCTCCTGCTGCTGGCGCTTGGAAGAATCACTCGGCGACGCAAGTCGGCCTGAACGGGCGGACTACTCGGGGGCGGGAAACTGCGCCTCGAGTTGCGCAGAAACGTCGTTCGCCTTCGTGATCTCGCGAAACTTCGCTGCCGCAGTGCGCGCCACGCGCTTCTTCTGCGGGTCGTTCTTGTCCACGGCGTAAAGGCCGAACTGGTAACCCATGCCGTGGTTCCATTCGAAGTTGTCCATCAGCGTCCAGTAGAAGAAGCCGCGCACATCGGCGCCGTCTCGAATCGCGCGCCGGATCCAAATCGCGTGGCGTACCAGCCAACTGGCACCCGCCTCGGCATCGGTTTGAACCTGGGCTCCCGTTTCGGTCACGTACGAAGGCAGGCCGTAGCGATCTTTGATGTGCTTGGCGATCTCGTAGATCCCCTTCGGGTAGTCCTCGAAGATCGCGATGTTGGTCGGGTCGAAGGTGGTGAGAGGAGACAGCGTCGGCAGACTGGGCGCCCCCGTGCCGCTGACCGTCGTTCGCCCGTAGTAGTTGATGCCGAGGAAATCCATTCGGCCTGCAAGGTCACTGCGGTGCACTGACGTGCCATCGAGATCCTCGTCAAGATCGCCCTTTGCGACGCCGTCGAGAAATACGGTGTTGTAGAGGTAGAAGACGTTGGTCGCCGCGCGCTGGTCGAGCCGTGAGTCTGTCTTTCCCTTCACCGGCGACGTCGAATACACGAGCCCGACCACTGCGCTCTTGCCGTCCTTGTCGGCGTCAACGGTGTCGTTCGCTTTCACCGCGTCGTACATCCGCGCGTGGGCTTCGATCATCGCGATCAGCACCGCCTTCGCCTCGTCGAACTTGAATCCAACCGCCGGAGGATTGAGCCGTTCGGAGCTGGGCAACAGGTAGCCGGGCAGCGCGACTGCAAACGGCTCGTTCTGGGTCGCCCACAGATCGACCTCGGCGCCGAATTCTTTTGCGCAGAAGCCGGCGTACTTCGCGATCTCTTTCACGATCCGATCGCGATCCAGCCAACCGCGTCGCGTGCAGGTCGCGAGGTGGTTGTGGCAGTCGACCCCGTCGTGAATCCAGCTGGGCAAGGTGTAGTGGTGAAGCGTGACCATCGGTTTGATCCCTCGGGCCTTCAGGGCCGCAAACATCGCGTGGTACTTCGCGAGCGCCTTTGGATCTGCCTTCGCCTTCAGCGCGTCGTAGCCCTCGATGCCGTCGGTCGGGGCGGGGAAGATTCGGCTCCACTCGAGGCTGAGGCGAAATCCGTTGAGGCCCAGCTCATTCTTCGCGAGATCAAAGTCCTGCTCGTACAGCTCCCAGTGGCCAGGTCCGTTGGAAATCGCATCGGTGGTGATGTTCATCGAAACATCAGGCATCTCGGATCTGCGCGCGATGAAGTCGTACCAATCGCTGTTGCGATCTTCGCAGTCGGCGGCCGGAAGCGTGGGGCAGCCCATGTCGACCTGGAACCCGGCGACCGCCGCACCCCAAACGAAGTCGGTCGCGAACGACGGCTTCGGCGGGGTGCAGGCGATCAGCGCCAGCAACCCCACCACCATCAGTGCGCGGATCATCAGACGAACAAGGAGCTCAGCGACTCGGCCCGGTGGATGCGCGCGATCGCTTCGCCAAACAATCGTTCGGTCGGCACCGCGCGGATCTATCCGCAGGTCAGCGCCGCTTTGCTCAGCGGAACAGTGTCGGTGAACACGATCTCTTCGAGCACAGATTCTGTCAGTCGCGTGATCGCCGGGCCCGAGAGAATCGGGTGCACCGCATAGGCGAACACCCGCCGCGCGCCCTTTTCCTTCAGCGCTGCCGCTCCCTGCGCGAGCGTGCCCGCGGTATCGACGATGTCGTCGACGATGATGGCGTCGCGGCCTTTGACGTCGCCGATCAGGTTCATCACTTCCGACGCATTGGCGCGCGGACGCCGCTTGTCGATGATCGCCAGCGGTGTGTTGAGCCGCTTGGAATACGCCCGCGCGCGCTCGACTCCCCCTGCGTCGGGCGAGACGATCACCAACTCGTCGGTGTTGGGAAACTTCTTCTTCATGTCGTCGAGGAACACCGGCGACGCGTAGAGGTGATCAGAAGGGATGTTGAAGAAGCCCTGAATCTGCCCAGCGTGCATGTCCATCGAAACGACGCGGCTGACTCCGGACCCCGCGACCAGATCTGCCACCAGCTTGGCGGTGATCGGCGTTCGCGGAGCGACCTTTCGATCTTGCCGTCCATAGCCGTAATACGGAATCACCGCGTTGATCGACGCGGCGCTCGCGCGTTTGCACGCGTCGGCCATGATCAGCAGCTCCATCAGGTGGTCATTCACCGGCGGGCAAGTCGACTGGATGATGAAGACATCCAGTCCGCGAACGTTCTCGCCGATCTCGACCTGAATCTCGCCGTCAGAAAACCGCGCGACATCTGCCTTGGACAAAGGCCGTTTGAGGTATTCGCAGATCGCTTTCGCCAACACGGGGTTGCTGCTCCCCGCGAAAACCTTAAAGTCGTGGCTGACGGGCATGCACGGTTGAGTAGAACAGCCAGCTCAACCGATCAACTGTGCACGCTTATTCCGGATCCGGGTACGCCTCGACAACCGGGCGCCTGGGTATCGGAGCAACCCGCACCTTCTCGTACTCGGCGAGGACGATCTTCTCCATCTTGTCGCGCATTTCCGCGTTCAGAGGATGTGCGATGTCCTTGTAAGTGCCGTCTTTGCGCTTCTTCGCTGGCATGGCGACGAAGAGGCCGGTCGTACCGTTGATCACCTTCAGGTCACGCACGACGAAACAACTGTCGAGCGTGATGGTGACGTAAGCGCGGAGTTTGTCTTCATCAACTGTAAACACCTTCACATCGGTGATGTCCATCTCTTGAACTCCCCCCAAGGGCAGCGGTTGCCCCTCAATGTTGCCCATCGGACTGTGGATACTGACTGTGCCTCATATCATCTACTTTGTGGAACCGGGGTTGACGAACGGGTGACAATCAGTATCTTCCGCCCGCTTTTTTACCCTTCACGGAGAATCACCCCATCGCACGAGATCAAAGAACGAACCGCCGCATCAGAGCCCGCGAAGTGCGGGTTGTCGGAGCGCAAGGTGAGCAGTTGGGAGTGCTGTCGATCGAGCAGGCGCTCGAGCGGGCAGGTGCTGATGGACTCGACCTTGTAGAGGTCAACCCAATGGCGAAGCCGCCGGTCTGCAAGATCATGGACTACGGCCGCTTCAAATACGAAGAGAAGAAGAAGACCAACGAAGCCAAGAAGAAGCAGGTCGTGGTCAAGGTGAAGGAGGTCAAACTCCGACCCAAGACCGAAGAACACGACTACGACTTCAAGATTCGAAACGTCCGAACCTTCATCGAAGAAGGCAACAAGGCGAAGATCACGATCATGTTCCGTGGTCGCGAGATCACCCACCGCGAGCTGGGCACTGCAGTTCTCGACGACGTCGTTCAGGATCTGAAGGATGTCGCGATCGTCGAGAGCACTCCGCGCATGGAAGGGCGGCAGATGTTCATGATCCTCTCTCCTAATGCGAAGGTGGCGCAGAAGGCCCGCGATGCCCATCGTCAAGCTCTGCAGGAACAAGAGAAGGCGAAGGCCGCCCGCGCGAAGCAGGAAGAGCACGACGAAAAGCAGACGGGTGGAAAGGCGACCAGCCCTTCAAGCCCGCGTCCGCCCGCGTCTGCGCTGCCCGCAGAGGCATCGGCTCCTCTGCCCGTTTCCTCGACTTGATGTGAGTCAAAGGCGCGCTGCGGACTGTCGATCGCAGCTGGGTAGAGCAAGCAGTT
>JANOHG010001275.1:0-2417 GCA_031406375.1 Archangiaceae bacterium
CCAACCACACGCTGAACCGTTCGAATCATCTGCGGCACAGTCGCGACTCCTTGCTTCCACTCGACATACCGAATCTCGTAGTTCGCGCTGTTGCCACCATCGGCCACCGGCGTCCCGGCAAACCCATCGACCTGCACGAAATACGCGACCCCCACGCGCTGCTGCTGAGGATCCACCGCCATCGACAAGTACGTCAGCTGTGGGCCACCATCGTCGAGGTCGTAGTAGGTGAACAACCCCGTACACTTGCTCGCCAAACAGAAAAAACCTTCAGAACACTGCTTCGTCGCGCTGCAGTCCTCTCCAGCCCCACCGTCGACAAACCCTCCGTCGTTCGCACCGGGAATGTTCCCGCACGTGGTGGTGAGGACCAGCAGCCCCAGCAAACAGAATCGAGTTGTCACGTTTGATGTCCCCGACAAGCTTCAGGCCCGGAATCGCGAGAAAGAGTCTACACGCGCGGGCGGTTCCTAGGCATGCTTCTGCGCTCATGAATCAAACTCGCCGCGTCTTCGTGCAGCGCCTTGCATTCGTCGGAGGCGGCACTGTGCTGCTGGGTGGTTGTAAGGACGACAAGGCCCTTGACGCAGGCGTTGCCGTCGCGCCTCGCAAGGCGTTGACCACCGCGCATCGAACCTTCACCAACACCGAATGGGAAATCGTCAGCGCCGCGTGCGAGCGGGTTCTGCCGAAAGACGAAGACCCCGGCGCGCTCGACGCGCACGTGCCCGAATACATCGACCGCATTCTTCAGACTCCCCAGCTGCAGAAGATGAAGGCCGACTTCGTTCCTGGAATCGCCGCGCTTGATCGCCGCGCGAATCGGATGTTCAAGAACGGCTTTGCGACCTGCACCGCGACTCAGCAAGACGAGCTGCTGGCGATCTTCAAAGACAGCCCCGACAAGAGCGGTGAGCAACGCTGGTACGAGACGTTGATTGTACTTTCGCTCGAAGGCTTCCTGGGCGACCCAAGCTACGGCGGTAACCACAACAAGGTCGGTTGGGCGCTGGTCGGCTTCACGCTGGTGGGAGCGCAGGCGTCCGAGCCGGCGCCAGGCTACGACGGGGTGAAGCACCTGCATACGGCGATGTGCGGCGGCGGAAAGGGCTGCTGATGGCACTCGATGGAGTCGATGTTTGCATCGTCGGAAGCGGCGCAGGGGGCGCTCCGATGGCGCTCGAGCTCGGAAGGGCGGGCTTCAAAGTGGTGGTGCTCGAGAAGGGCGCCCACTACCAGCCGAAGGACTTCGTTCACGATGAGATCCTCAACTCGCGGCGGAACTTCTTCATGCCGCTGCCGTGGGATGAGCCACACCTGTTGCGCGGCGGCACCTCTGCACCCTACTCGCGCACCAACGAAGGCTGGACGGCGAACTGTGTCGGTGGAGGCACCGTGCACATGTCCGGCTACTTCTATCGACTAAAGCCCGTCGATTTCCGCTTGAAGACCGAGCTGGGAGCCATCAAAGGCAGCACCGTCGCCGACTGGCCCATTTCCTACCAAGACCTGGCCCCTTTCTATGACCAGGCGGAAGACGAGCTCGGAGTGTCTGGCAACGCCGTGCCGCACCCCTTCCTCGAGCCGCGCAAACACAACTACCCGCTGCCGCCGCTGGAAGAACACCCCATCGCCAAGGAGCTCGACAAGACAATCAAACAGCTGGGGTGGCACTCATTGCCCACCGCGCGCGGAATCCTCTCTCGCGCCCACAAAGGGAGATCTCCGTGCAGCTACTGCGCGCTGTGCGGAAGCTACGGTTGCGAACACGGCGCGAAGGCAAGCACCGACGCCTCACTCATCCCCGGAGCAATCGCCACCGGCAACGTCGAGCTCCGCCCCAACTCGATGGCGACTGAAGTCACGGTGGATGCCAAGGGCAACGCGAAGAGCGTCGTCTACCTCGACAAGGACGGCGTCACGCAGGAACAACCCGCGAAAATCATCGTCGTCAGCTGCACGGCGATCGAGAGCGCGCGGCTGCTGCTCAACTCGAAGTCGGCCCGGTTTCCCAACGGGCTGGCCAATGACAACGGACTCGTCGGAAAGAACCTGGTCTTCTCGAGCTTCGGCGAGTCCAAGGCGACCTTTCGGGTCGGGAAGAACAAACAGCGTTGGCCGTGGCTCGATGACCCGGCTCCGTTCGTGAATCGCAGCGTTCAGGATTTCTACCTGATGCCCGATGACCAGTTCGGCTTCCGCAAAGGCGGCACGATGGGTTTCATGTGGACCCACCCCAACCCGATTTTCGCTGCGGTAGGAATTGCGAAGAAGGGAAAGGACGGGGTGTTCGGAAAAGAACTCAAAGACCGCCTGCGTGAATATCGCGACAGTCGAATTCTACAGTTTGAAGTCTACGGAGAGTTCTTGCCAACCGACGGCACCTACGTGGGCGTCGATAATAACGTGAAGGACAA
>JANOHG010001277.1:0-2988 GCA_031406375.1 Archangiaceae bacterium
CGCCGCCCCGGCTCGATTGGGCCCAACTGCTCCGAAGGACCTGGGGCTTCGACGTCTTCGACTGCCCCTGCGGCGGCAGACGCAGTGTCCTCGCGCTCGCCACCCGGCCTCACGTCGCCCGAAAAATCCTCGGCCTCTGCGCGCGGCCGGACACCCGGCCACTCCCCACTGCCCCGCCTCAGCTCGAGTTCGCGCTGCATTGACGCTGGCGGGGCGTCCCTTCACCGCAACGACGACTACCCGTCCGAGCTGCCTCGCCGCAGGCGCGGGCCAGGACCGCCTCGGTCATCCTCGCCATCTCCTTCTCCCATGGGTCATTCAGACGGTACGCGCGCCTGCCCGCCTCTCACTCTCCCTGCCCTTGCGCTGAAACCCCCTTTGCCGGCCTTATCGGTATCGGTCTCCACCGCCGTTGCATCTTCCCGCCACATCGCCTCGGGCACCAACAGATGCAGTTGCGGTGTCAGCTGCAGACTGCTGCCGCCGATTGCCCCGTCGAGTCCACCGCCCTTGAAGGCTGACGAACACGACGTCGTGAGGTGCACTACCCCATGCCGCAGCTGCTTTTGCATTCCCCCATCCATCTCCGCAATCCGAGACCGACGGTGTTCAGATTGCAAATGCGACGTCGGTCGCGAGGCCATGGCTAGATCGGAATGTTGTTGTCTTCGAACAGCTGACGGGTCCAGGCGGCGCCGGTCTCGAGGCTCCTGGGGGCGAAGTGGATGGTGGGGGCGCCGCCCTTGCTCTCCATCGTCACGTCGTGGATTTTGGCCGCGTCGCCTGCCTGCCACCCGAGGTGCTTCTGGGGGATCTTCCCGTCGCTGCCGGGCCGCAGACTCAGAGCCATGTCCGCGAACCTGGCGAGCTTGTCCGGCGGCAGCTGGAGCAGCTTCTCGAAGAGCTTGTCCTTGTCCAGACCGAGCTCGGGAGCCAGCTGCATGATCGCCTGCCCCACATTGCTGTGGTCGTCGCGGCGCACGTTCGCGAGCGCCTTTGCCAGCGGAGGAGGAACGCCTCCGCTCTCAAGGTAGATGCGCGCGTCCTTCTCGGTCGCCCGCTCCGACGCCGCTCCCTTGCGCGAGTTCACCACCAACTTCGTCACCAGGCCCGCGAGCGCGAGGCTCGCTCCGATCAGCTGCCCCCCCGGCACCGCGCTCGACACGGACGCCAGGCCCATCAGTACTCCCCCCGAGCCGGTCATCAGGTCGGCCACACCCTCACCCACTTCGCCTTTTCGGATCCCCTCGATGCCGCCCACCACATCGAGCACGCCGCTGACGACCGCGAGGCCGCCGCCCACCTTCGAGAGCGCCTTGATCGCCCCCTCGCGGCCGAGGAGCTCGACGGCCCGCGTTCCCAGCTCGACGCCGAGCTTTGCGCTCTCGACGACCGTCTTGAAGCGCGCGAGTTGATCGGCGTCGCTCCAGTCTTTGACGCCCTTGGCAACTCCGTACATCGACAGCCCGAGTCCGATGATCTTCAGCGAGTTCTTCGCGACGTCGCTTTTTCCAAAGTTGCCTCCGTCGATGTCCTTGAACGCCTGCTTCAGCCGATCTGTCGAGTCGGTCGACCCGGTCGCGTCGATGAAGGCGTCGCGCAGCGAATCGATCTTCGACCTGTCGATGCCCAGGAGCCCGGCGTTGCGGTCGAGCAGACGCACGAGGCCGTCTTTGGACGTGACGTCGCCCACCATCGCCAGGTGGCCGATTCCAGAGGACACGATCTTCGCGACGCCCTCGGTGAGATCCTTGGAGTCCTTCGCGAGATTGACGGCGCCGTCGATCCACGTCGCGGTGTTGCCGGCGCGCTGTTGGTTCAGCGCCTCCATCAACTTCTTCGCTCCTGCCGGAGTGTTCTGGAGGTCAGGCAGGATCTTCGCGAGGCTCTTCATCTCGCGCAGAAAGCTGGTGTTGCCCTGGTAGGCCCAGCGGTCGTCTGACCCGGTCTTTGGATCAGGCACGTGCTTCATCAACTCGAGCGCATCGGCGAGCCTGGCGGACGAATCGTTCAGCGCGTTGAACTCGGTGGCGTGCTGGTTCTGAAACGCGTTGATCGCAGCTTTGCGCTGTGGCTCATTCATCAGCGGACCGAAGCCGTCATTGAGCAGCGCCAGCTCGCCGCGCAGTCGCTGCGCGGTCTTCGCCTTCGCCTCAAAGTCCTTTCGAAGCGGCTCGAGCTGGTCGACGGTCAGGCCCCGAAGCGAGCCCGACTCCCGCGTCTTGCCCAACTGCTCGAGGTGGCCGATCAGCTCGGCGCTGACGTCGAACATTCCGCCGTACTTCTGACGCTCGGCCAGCGCCTTGCCCAGGCCGGTCTGCGTCATCTCGCCTTTCACTTCGGCGGCGACCGCCTTGAGCATCACCGTGCGCGCCTCGGGGTTCGCCAGTCGCAGGGCCTCGAGGTACGCGTCCGCGGCGGCCGGATCCTTCGCCGCTGCGGTTGCAAGGGTCTTGAGCTCGGGCCCCAGCGTCGCGAGCAGCTTCGCCTGCTGCGTCGGGTCAGTGCCGGCGATTGTGCGGTCGAGCGTTTGGGTGGCCAGGACAAGATCACCCGTCATCGCCTGCTTCAACTTGTTCACGTCGTAGTTGAGGGCCTCGGCGCTGGAGTGCGTAGAAGCGGCGCCCAGGATTTTTCGTTGCTGCGCTTCAGACAGGCTCGACGCATCGAGCACGCTGTCAGTGAAGTAGACACCACTGAACGGGGTCTGGGCGTGCTCATCCTTGGCGACCGCGTTGGCGGTCTTCACCGCGTCGAAGGCGCGGGTCTCGGACTGCACCAGCTCGCCGCGTGCTCCGGTCAGCTTCGTTGCCGCGGCGTTCATGGCCGCGTACTGACCGTCGAGCTCCCGCTGGAGTCCCGCCAGCTTCGTCTTCATTTCTTGCAGCGCCGGGCCGTACTTTTTCGGGTTGACCAGCACATCTTTCTTCAGCTCGCTCACTTCGATGCTGACCTTGCCGACCCGGACCTGCAACGCGCTCACCTTTT
>JANOHG010001095.1:0-12444 GCA_031406375.1 Archangiaceae bacterium
GTGACCCTGCGCCGCCTTCGCAAAGGCTGCGCGGCCGTCGCGACCTCGACCTCAAGGCCCTTAAGCTCGACCGCTGCGGGCAGCTCGACGGTGGGGTCGCCCGCGAAAGCGGGCAGGCACGTGACCGTGCCGCCGCTTCGCGCCACTTCGAGCATCAACGTCTTCTCGTCATGTCGGTCGGCGAAGAGCTGCTGCATGCGCTGGGTGAGCAACGTGTGTGGGTCGTCGGCAGCGTGTTGGCGGACGAACGCCGAGAGTTCTTTGCCCATTTCGGCGGCAGTGGCGTAGCGCTGGCGGCGATCTCTTCGCATCGCGCGCTCACAGATGCGCTGCACCTCGTCGGGAATGTGGGGGTTGAAGCCGCGCAAGCTCGGCACCGGCTCGTCGGACAACATCGCGAGCACTGTGTCGGCGTGGCTCGCGCGCTTGAAAAGGCGATGGCCGGTGCTCAGCTCGAACAACACGATGCCCAACGCGAACACGTCAACGCGGCGGTCGCAATGTTTCGACTGCAGCTGCTCGGGAGACAGGTACTCGACCTTCCCCCGAACGAGCCCAGCCTCGGTGTGGCTGGTCTTCTCGACGCTGGTGGCGATGCCGAAGTCGATGACGTGAACGCTGCCAGCATACGACACGATGATGTTTTGCGGCGATACGTCTCGATGCACGATCTCGAGCGCCCGGCCGCCCCCACGGGCTTCGTGCGCGGCGTGAAGCCCCGAGCATGCCTCGGCCACCACGTGGCAGGCGAGCGCCGGGTCGAGGTGCTCGTCGCGCGCCGCGAGGCGGCGGCATAGGCCTTCAACCGACTCGCCCTCGAGGTACTCCATCACCAGGTAGGGGCCCGACTCGTCTTCAACGAGTTCGTCGACGCGAATGAGGTTGGGGTGGCGCAGCCGCGCGATGATGCGTGCTTCGTCGAGAAACATCTGCACCGCCCGCGGCTCAACCGCTAGGTGGGGCAGAATGCGTTTGATCACCACCGGGCGCTCGAAGCCATGCGGGCCCCTCAGGCGCCCCAGCAGCACTTCTCCCATTCCGCCCGTCGCAAGCCGGCCGATGATCTCGTATCTTCCGACGCGCTCGACCGGTTCCGACACACTCAGAATCATCGCATGACAGGGAGAAAGTGGTGAAGTCGCGGCGGCGCGGGGTTGACCCGATCTTTTCGAGGCTGGCTCTCGTGTGGGTGGCGAGCGCCTGTGTCACTCCTCCCTTGAGCTACGTCGGAAAGACCTGCACGACGACGTGCCCTGAAGCTCTGGTGTGCCAGCAAGGGTTCTGCCGCGCGCCGTCAGATGCAGCGGTTGAAGAGCCGTGCACCGCCGACCTGGTCAACGATCAAGGCAACTGCGGCTGGTGCAGGCACGACTGCCGCGGTCTGGGGTGCCAGGGCGGCGTATGCGGTGGCGGCGAGCTCTTCCAGGCCGCGGTACAGAGCATGGTGGTGGGCGGAGGCTCGCTCTTTTACGCCTCGGACAGCGCGGTGTACGCACATTCGCTGACCCAGGGCGGCGGTTCGAGCGTCACCCTTTCGAACTTCGACAACGCCGCCTTCGCCGTGTCGGTTCACCCCCCCGACTTGGTGTGGTGCAATGCAGAAGGCCGCGTCAAGCGGGCGCTGCTCGACGGTGGCTCACTGCGCACGGTGGCCACCGACACCGGCTGTCGCTGCTCAGCGGTCAACTCGACGCACGCCTACTGGTGGGCCCAGGCCGATCGCAGGCCGTACCGCGCCCCGGTCGACGGCGGCCCGGCCGAGCAGTTCTTTCCCTTCACCAATGCGTCCTCCGAGGGTTGCGTTCGCGCGAACGACCAGCGGGTGGCGACCAGCATCGATTCTGCCGTCGCAGTGCGCGATCTGCGCAGCGGCGATGCGGTGCAGATCACTGCCCGAGGTCCAATCGCCCCTTCGCTGCTGGCTTTGACCTCGACCGACGTCTTCTTCGTCACCGGGGAAGACGCAGGTCAGGTGCTCAACCGATCGCAGGGCCTCTCGGGCATCGCCAGAATACTGGTGAAGCAGCCGTCCATCGTCGCGCTGGCGGCCGATGACCAGGGCGTCTTCTGGAACGGCGCTGACGGCTACGTCTACGGCTGCGCCGACCCCTCGTGTCCCGCGGGTGCGCGCCGCTACGCGCACGTCGTTGGGGTGACGCATCTTGCCGTCGACGCGACGTGGCTGTACGTCGCTGCGCACCCCGCCGGCGCGCCCGCGAAAGTGCTGCGCTACGCGCGGTGAGCAACGCCGCTGAGCAACGCTGAGCAAAGGTTGCTCTGTTCGCTTGCTCAACGCTGGGCCCTCAGCGCCCCAGACGCTTGAGCTCTTTGGGCGTTCGGTCGCGGCCCGACGCGTGCAATCGGTTCACGCGATGACCGCCACTTCTCGACCTCATTTGCTGTTTCTGCTTGGTGCAGCGGCAGCGACCGCGTGTGTGGGCTCGATCACTTCTCCTGGCGGTGCCGGAGTGCCGCACTCGGGCCAAGACCCAGGTGTGATGCCGCGCCCAGACGTCGCTTTGCGAGCGTTCGTCGGCGCACGGGTGCGATTGCTGAACTCAGTGGAATACGACAACACGGTGGCCGCGCTGCTGGGCGATACGACCGCGCCGGGCCGCCTCTTTCCCGCGGGTGCGACGCAGGCCGGGTACAGCAACAACGGCGACCAGGCCGTGGGCGCGCTGCTCGCGTCCGCGCTCGACGTGTCGGCGCAGTCGCTCGCCGCGACGGCGGCGCGGTCGTTGTCGACGCTGCTGCCGTGCAACCCTGCGGTGGCGGGCGAAGCAGCGTGTGCCTCGTCTTTCATCGCGTCGTTCGGGCCCCGAGCCTTCCGACGGCCACTGACTGCCGAGGATCGCGACGGGTTGATGGGTATCTACTCGGCCAGCCGCGCCGCTGGAGCCGACTTCGCCGGCGCTGTTCAGACGGTGCTGTACGCCATCTTGAGCTCAGGCAGCTTTCTCTACCTCACCGAGCTCGGCAGCGGTGCGGGCACGACCACGCTGACGCAATACGAATTGGCCTCGGCGCTGTCGTACTTGGTACTCGCGTCTCCTCCCGACGCACCGCTGCTGCAGGCGGCGGCAGCCGGCCGCCTTGCCACCCCCGATCAGCTTGAGCAGCAGGCGCGGCGGCTGCTCGGTGACGTCCGCGCCCGCGCCCAGGCAAAGCGCTTTTTCACCGAGTGGTTTCAGATTCGCGCGGCCACCAAAGACGCCACCACCTACCCAAACTACAACGGCCTGGTTCCTTCTTTTCTCGCCGAGACCGCCGCCTTCATCGACGACGCGGTGTTCAACGCGGGCGGCAGTCTGCAGGCGCTTTTGACAGCCGACTACACCTGGGTCGACGCGCCGCTGGCCGGCTTCTACGGGCTGGCCTCGGCGTCGTCGCAGCTCGCGCGCGTTCCACTGGCCGGCGCGAACCGCGTCGGCATCATGGGGCACGCCAGCTTCCTGTCTTCACACGGTGACGCGGCGACGAGCTCGCCCATCAAGCGCGGCGTGTTCGTGCGGCGGCGGCTGCTGTGCCAGACCCTGCCGCCGCCTCCGCCTGGGCTGGACATCACGCCACCTTCGCCTTTGGCCAACACCACGACCCGGGCGCTGTTCGATGCCCACGTCTCGAGGCCGACCTGCAGCGGGTGCCATCGGCTCATCGACCCCATCGGCAACGGCTTCGAAAGCTTCGACGGCATCGGCCGGTTTCGCACCACCGAAAACGGGAACACCGTCGACAGCAGCGGAGCGGTCACCGACACCACCGACGCGAACGGCCCATTCGTCGGAGTCGGCTCGCTCGCGCGGCAGCTCTCGCAGAGCCAACAGGCGCAAGATTGCTACACCACGCAGCTGTTTCGCTTCGGCTCGGCGCAGAGCGACCCGTCGACCGAGCACGCGCTGCGCTACGAGGTGACCGTGCCAAAGGGCGCGGGCTTTCAAGAGCTGCTCATCGCCTACGTGCGCAGCCCGGTGTTCAGTCAACGCGTCGCACCTTGAGGGAACAACGAATGGACATCGAAGATCGACCTGTGAAGCCCGACCGTGCGCGCCGAGCCTTCTTGAAGGCCGTCGGCGCTTCGGCGATGGCCCTGCCGTTCTCCCGCTTGTTGGGTAGCTCTATCTCTGAAGCGGGCGGGGCGACCTCGCCGCTGCGGCTGTTGGTCATCTTCAATCCGCTCGGCACGCCCGAGAAGTACTGGCGCCCGCGGGCGCCCGGCAACATCACTCCGGGGTCGGGCACCACCACCGGCTTCGACCTCGGCTTCACCGACTCGGTGCTGGGTCCGCTCGCTCGCCACCGCAGCAAGCTCGTCGTGCTCGACGGCATCGACCTGCTGCCGGTGGCCCAGTTCGCCGCCGCGGGCCACGAGTCGACTCCTTCGCTGCTGACCGGAGACATCTTCTCATCGAACGGCATCAACCCCACCGTCGCGTCGCTCGATCAGTACCTCGGGCAGCAGGCGGCAATCGGAGGCCAGACCGCGTTTCGTTCGCTCGAGCTCAGCGTGGGGGGCAACAAAAGCGATTACCGAGTGCTCTCGTGGGGCGCAGGAGGCAAGCGTCTGCCGCGCATGCTGAACCCGTACCACACGTTTCAGACCGTCTTCTCTGGGTACAAGGCCCCCAGGCCCCCCGATGCCGGAACCACCGCGCCGGCGATCGACACCGCAGCGATGCAGAAGAGCGCGCTCGGCTACGTGCACGCCGATCTGACTCGGCTGCGAAGGCGGCTCGGTACGCTCGAGCAGCAGAAGCTCGACCAACACCTGCAAGCCGTCAGCGATCTTCAGAGAAAGATCAACGGCGGGTCCGGTGGCCAGATGATGGGGCCGGGCCCTGCGATGTCGGCGGTCTGCACGCCGCCCGCGCAGCTGCCCGAAGAGCCGACGTGGAAAGGGCTGTACCAGGAGAACCCCAACAACAACTGCTACTTCAACTCGAACGGATACGGCTCGTTCATGTTCGAGCACATGCAGCAGTGGAGCGACCTGCAGTCGTCGATGATCACGCAGGCCTTCGCGTGCGATCTCACGCGGGTCATCACGCTGCAGTACTTCGAAGACGGCTGCGACGGGCTCGCGCCGTGGGCGGGAGTCACCGAAGATCCCCACGTCGTCAGCCACGAGAACTCGCAGAGCCCCGGCTTGCCGGAGAAGATGTCGACGTACCAGCGGTGGTTCAGCCGGCAGGTAGCCAGCTTGATGGATCAGCTCGCCGCCGTGCCCGAGGGTGACGGCACCGTGCTCGATCACACCGCGATTCTGTGGGTTAACGAGAACGGCTACCCCGAGGCGCACTCACCGAGAAAGATTCCGGTGGTGCTGGCGGGCGGCTTCAATAATCTGATTTCGACGGGTCGCTACCTCAAGTACCCCAGCGGCACGCCTCACAACCAGCTGCTGGTCTCGCTGGCGAATCTGTTCCCTGGAGTGAGCCTAAGCAGCTATGGCAACACCCCAGGGCACCTGTGGTCGACTGGCGGTCTTCCGAGTCTCTGAGGGCTTTGGTGTGCAGGCGCTCATTCACACGACCGTCGCTGATCAGAAGGTGCGGCGCAAAGAGAAGGTCGAGCTCTCCGACCTGGACCGCCGCCGCGTGCACTCGTTGGCGAAGAACCTCGAGCAGGTGTGGCGAGCTGAACCCAACCATCACATTCGGAGCAGCCACGCGTGGGTTGGCTCGGGTCTCGGAAGGAGGCATAGGCAGACTGCATCGGTGAGTGTCGCGTCTGTCTTTAATGCTGACAGGCGAGGTCAGGTCATTGGTGCTTGTGATTGCTCAATATTCGCGGCCATTTCAACGGGCTGTTAGCCTGCACGCCAACCTGAGGTGCGGATGAGGTGGGGTTCAGTGTTGAGAAGTGCGCAGGCCTCGCTGAGGGGACTGTTGGTCGGTGGGCTTCTAATCAGTCAAGTCTCAGCTGCGGCCGAAGAATCTTCAGCGAGCGACGCAGGCGCAGACACATCGACGAGCGAAGCCTTCGGCGTCGATGCCGGGCCAGATGCGCAAGCCAGACTGATCGCAGGCTCACAGCTCGATGGCGAGTCCGCGACGGATCAAGGTGGGCTCGAGGCGCTGCTCTCTGAGCCAGTTATCTCGGCGGCGTCACGAACGGCAGAATCGGCGAGCGATGCTCCGGGGACGATCTGGACGATCAGCGGTACGGACCTCAAACGCTTTGGAATTCAATCGATCGAAGAGGCCATTCGCTACCTCGGCCACGGAATGACGAGTTACGAATACGATGCTCGCCAGAACACCGCGTTCGGGGCGCGCGGCTACATGTCCGACAACCTTGGGCTCCATTTCGCGGTCTTGATTGACGGCAACCAGGCAGGCGGAAGCACGAAGACCTCGCGCGGTGCGCAGACCTGGACGCTGCCAATCGAGCTCATCGACCACCTCGAGGTCGTGATCGGCCCGGGGGCGGTGTTGTATGGCAGCAGTGCGATGCTTGGCGTCGTCAACGTGATCACCAAGTCGGCGGCATCAGTGACTGCGACCCAGGTCTTCGCCCAGGCGAACGGAGGCCTACCGGTGGACAAGTGGGCCAAAGACATCACCTGGGGTGAAGCGTGGGTGCGCGCTGGCGCGTTCGGCGCGCAGAGCATTCAATTACGAGACAAGCCGTTCGATCTCACCTGGCACTTCGCGCTGCGTTGGGATCGCCAGCAAGGGCGGTCTGTCTGGCATGGGGTCGACAACGTCGACCCGTTCGATCGGCAAGCCGAGGCGTTCAATCGCGAAGATGTCTTCAACCGCGACGCCTTCGGACGCGTGTTCGCGCGCGCCACCTGGAGCAAGTGGCAGTTCCTCGCCTGGGTTGCGGCCTCGACCGGCACCGGCACCGGCCCGATTTCCGGCAGCGGCAAAAGCAGCTACTTCGAACCCGAATATGGGCTCGATGCGATGTGGTCAACCGAAGTGGGTTCGGCCGGCGACCTGTCTCTTCGCGCCCACGCAATCGCGTTCGATTCGCAGGTCCGCACGGGTGACTGGCCGGCCAACCCCCAGAAGTGTTTGGCGGCGGTAGACTCACCGAGCTGCTCGAGCACGGTGAACTACCTTCAAGTCAACCCTTACCTCGAAGCCCTCTTCTCTTGGGATTGGAACAAAGATGGCTCGCAGGTCACCACCTTTGGCGCGCAGGCGTTCTTCGAAGCCAGCTTCATCACCACCGGAACAGTGGCAAATGACGGGTCGAAGCAACAGCGCAATCCCACCATCAACGTCCCGCTGCCGAACGGCGCTCTGTTCGCCCAACACATCTGGCGGGGACGCTTCGGCAACCTCAACCTGGGCGCCCGCGGCGACCTGGGATTCTTAGGCTCGGCGTTCTCTCCTCGGCTGGCCTACGGCCTCAGCCCCTGGGAGAACGGAACACTCAAGCTGATTTTCTCAACCGCCTTTCGAACACCCACCATCACCGAGCGCTTCCTCGAGATCGATGGGTTCCTCACCTCGAACCCCGAGATCCTACCCGAGCGGGTGTACTCGGCCGAGCTCGATCTGGCCCAGCGGTTCGGGCTTCAACACATACAGCTCGCTGTCTTTGCCGTCTTTTGGCGAGGGTTGATCACCATTCACAGCATCAATTCTCAAGGCGGCTCGATCAACCAGTTCGCCAACCTGCGCAATGTCTGGAGTGCGGGTGTCAACGTCGGCGTCCAAGGCGGCGAATCAGACGGGTTTTCGTGGGCGCTGTCGGTGAACTACGCGCCAGGAAGGGTGATGCTGCCCCGCGACATCGCCCAGTCAACCGATCAGGAACTCAAAGACATGCGTCTGTCGCGCGCGGCACTTGATGGGTACAGCAGCACCGAGTTTGGCTCGGTCTTCTTGCCAAACGAAGGGATGCCTGACTTTTACGCGACTGGTCATCTGTCGCTTTCGCTGGGGGCGAACCTGCCGCGGCTTTCGCTGGCCGCCAATCTCAACTCGCCTCGCCTCCGCATGTCGTGGGCGGGCAGCAGCGTCGCCCTCGACCCCCGCTTCGCGCCAGGTCCGTTTCTGCCCTGGTCTGTCGACGCGCGTGCAGCGGTCGAATCCGATGACGCCCAACGGGTCGGGTGGCGGCTGGTATTCACGGGGCGCTCACTGCCCACGGGCGCATCGCCACCGCGAATCGGCGCAGGTTATGCGCCGCTTCCCGAAGGTGGTATCGGCGCGGTGTACAACCCGATCGCGCGCTTCAGCGCGATGGCAGAAATCAACGCGCGGTTCTGATGCGAATTCTGACTTTCAAGGCTGGTTGGCTTGCGCGCGTCGTCACAACCTGGGTGGTTGCGGCAGTGGTGCTGGTCGCGGGCCTCGCCCGGGCCGACGATGACGTGCCGCCCGCGCTGCAAGCACGCTTGCTCGCGAAGACAACCGGTTACATCCGGAATCTCCCCTTGCCTGCGAAAGGCCCCGAAAAAATTCTGGTTGTCTTTGTTGGCGACACCGAGTCACCAAGTCGAGAGGCGCAGACGATCTCGGGGAAGCTGCGGCTCGAGGGCTTCCTGCCACGCGAGGACGGCGGGCTCGCCTCCCGCGGCCTTCACCAGGCCGGCGGACTCTTCCGCGCGCGTCAGGTTCACGTCGGCGAGGAGGACGGCGGTGATGAGGCTGAGCGAAGCGCCGTGGGTCGCCAAGCCTCGTGGCAAGTAGCGTTGGCGTCCGAGCGAATCCGGGCCTTGCACCTGAATTGCTGTCAAATGGCTCGGCATCATGACGATCGCATTCGACAACACGTACGCGCGGCTTCCCGGTCGCTTCTACGCCCGGGTCTTGCCAACAACGGTGCGCGAGCCGCGCATCGTGCGGGTCAACCACTCCCTCGCGGACCTGCTGGGTTTCGACGTGCACGAGCTCACGGGTGCAAGCGGAGCACAAATGCTTGTCGGCAACGTCATACCCGCGGGCGGCGATCCAATCGCGCTCGCGTACGCGGGGCACCAGTTCGGTTCGTTTGTGAGGCAGCTCGGCGACGGTCGGGCAATCCTCCTGGGGGAAGTGGTCGGCAAGGATGGGAAGCGCCGCGACATCCAACTCAAAGGTGGAGGGCGCACGCCGTTCTCACGCAACGGAGACGGGCGTGCCGCATTGGGTCCGGTCCTCCGCGAGTACATCGTCAGCGAGGCAATGGCTGCGCTCGGCGTGCCGACAACCCGGGCTCTCGCGGCCGTGACGACCGGCGAGTCCGTCGTTCGCGACGAGGTACAACCCGGCGCTGTGTTCGCCCGCGTGGCAGCCAGCCACATCCGGGTCGGCACCTTCGAGTTCTTCGCTGCGCGCAACGACCGCGAGGCGCTGGCCACGCTTGCGGCCTACGCATTGAGCCGGCACTACCCCGACGCGGCCGACGGAGGAAACGACGGGCTGACGCTGCTCGAGTGCGTCATCGAGGCGCAGGCTCGCCTGGTTGCGCGCTGGCTCGGAGTTGGCTTCGTGCACGGAGTCATGAACACCGACAACACGTCCATTTCCGGGGAAACCATCGACTACGGACCTTGCGCTTTCATCGACGAGTACGACCCGAACAAGAAGTTCAGCTCGATCGATGGCGGCGGCCGTTACGCGTTCGCGAACCAGCCCGGCATCGCGCAGTGGAACATGGAAAGACTTGCCGAGGCGCTCTTGCCAATCATCGACGACGACGAGGCGGTGGCCCTGCGTCTGGCGACGGAGCGCTTGAACCGATTCCCTGCCCTGTTCGAGGCAGCGCACGCGCACGTCCTGCGCGCCAAGCTCGGGCTCCAGCGCGAGGAGGAAGAAGACCTCGCGCTTGCCTCCGATTTGCTCGGGCGACTCGCGTCGAGCAGCATCGACTACACGGTCTTCTTTCGCCGACTCTGCCTTGCCGCGGCCGATGCATCCGCCGACGCCGCGATCGCGTCGTTGTTTTCCCAGCCCGACATTTTCCACGACTGGGCAAAGTCCTGGCGGCGCAGGCTGGCCACCGAGGACGTCACCGTCGACCTCCGCTCGAGTGCAATGCGGTTGGTCAACCCGGCATTCATCCCGCGAAACCACCGCGTTGAGCAGGTCATCCAGGCCGCGATTCACCACGCCGACTTCGAGCCGTTCGAGACGCTCGTCCGGGTGCTCGAGCGGCCCTATGACGAGCAACCGGAAATGGCCCAACTGGCCGAGCCTCCGCGTCCCGAGCAGCGCGTGCGTCACACGTTCTGCGGAACGTGACGGTCCAGACGGTGGTCGCCGACCTTGAAGCTGGCGACGTTTGCGCCGATCTGATCGACCACTCCGACACCTTCGTGACCGAGGATCCGGCCGGACACGACTGCCCTCGTACACGAGTGCTTTCATTGAGCGGGTCCCTGCCTGACGTGATGGTGAGAAAACCGTTGAGGGTTGGTGCGAGCCGCCCGCCACCCTCACCCGGGTTCCGTGCGCAGGCTCCGCGGGCCCCCCCCCGGAGGCGGCGCTCAGGGGCGCGGACGTTGCGCAGAGCATCGGATCAAACCCCGGAGGATTTCATGAGCGACGCGGCACACCGTTGGGCGGAAGAAATGAAGGCGGCTTCGAAGTGCTGAAGACGTCGCAACCATTGCATTTCAGTCTAGGCAGCAAGACGTCGAGGAAGGTTGAGCGTCTCCTCGACGGGTCCTTGTCGGCGAAGCTTCCGAGCAGCCGCGTCGCAGTCGCGTGATCGATCGGCGCTCGGGACGCGAGAAACGGCGGCACCGGTACGCGATGGGTCGGACGTGAGCTTCGGCGTAGCCAATCGATGCCGGGGGCCACCTCGTCGTCGGTCAGGTCGACGTACTTGGCAATCGCCTGTTCGTCGTTCGCCGAGAGGCCCATCTCGAAGCAGCCGCGTCGGTGAGCCCGTGATTACGGAACCGTCACGTTTCGCGTCGGAGCGGTGTGCACCGCCGTCGCGCGGACTTTGAACGTGCCGGCGGTTCGACTCGGCCCGGCTGCTCGCCGACTGGAATGCGAAGCGCTGTTCAGATTGACGTTCACCGTGCGCCCGCTCAAATCAAGGAGCCGCGGCGGCGCTGAGCACCACTGCGCCGTGTGACGGCACGCTGATCGAGAACGTCGGTAGGTTGAGGTTGCCGAGCTCGGTGTGGGTCCAGAGGTTTCGCGCGCGAATGCGTGGCACGGCGAGCCCGACGTCTGCCCATTTCACCGTGACGGTCGTCGCGCGCGAACCGCGATTGAACAGCGCCACCGCGACGGCGCCGCCTGTCAGCGGCTTCTTCCAGACCTCGCGGGTTCCGTCGCTCGACACGCGCGTGCCTTGAACGCCCATCGGGTCCTGGTCCAGCGCGATGATCTCAGTGTTGGTGAGCGTCGCTTTGGTCGCCGCTGACATGGTGGTGAGATCGTTTCCCGCGATGAGGGGCGCCGCCATCATCGCCCACAGGCTGAAGTGAGCGCGCCCCTCTTCGTCTGAAAGGGACATCGTCCGCCCGAAGACGGACTTGCGGACACCGACCTCGAGCATGTCGGGATCATTCCATCGGCCCACCGAAGCGTCGGCCGCTTTGGCCGCATTGATGTCGATGATGTCGAGAATCCCAACCGACCACCAACCCTGAGCGATGCCCTTTTTCCAGACCGGATCGATGTCCGGCGTCGTACGCCAGAGGTTGGCATAGGTGCTCCAGGGCTTTGTGCCGGTCGCGCCGTCTGGATTGATGCTGTAGACGATCGGTCGGCCCGTGGCGATCAAGGCGTCGCGCATCAGCGCGAACTTGCTCTCGACCTCTTCCTTCGTCGCGGTGCAGCGATCGTACTTCAGGTAGTCGACGCCCCAGGCGGCGAAAATCTGCGCGTCTGCCTGCTCGTGCCCTGCGCTTCCAGGATGCTTGTCGCCGGTTCCGAACGTGCGTCCAACACAGGTCTGCGGGCCGGGCGACGAATAAATGCCGAGCTTGAGCCCCCTCGCGTGAACGTAGTCAGCAAGCGACTTGATCCCGCTTGGGAAAGTGGTGGGGTTTGCTTTGAAGTTGCCATTTGCATCGCGCGTGGTCGCCATCCAGCAGTCATCGATGTTGATGTAGCGGTACCCGACGTCCCTCATGCCACTGGAAACCATTGCATCCGCCTGCCGCTTGATGAGCGACTCGTCAATCGCGCAGCCATACGTATTCCAAGAGTTCCAGCCCATCGGGGGGCTCGCAGCGATCGGTTCGACCAGGGCATCCTTGGCAGTCGCCGCATCGTCGAACGAACCACCGCACGCCGCGGTAACGAGGAAACCCACATAAGTCACTGCAGTGAACCGAGCGCGACACTTCGCCATCGTCAAACCCCTTTGAGAAAGCTGGGCGCCTATAGACCGCAGTTCAGAAACATTCGAAGTCAAATCTGTTTTTCAAAGATGCTGACCTCGAACAGGACAAGTGCCTGGGTAGTTTGCGCAGCCTGTCTGCGTCGCAACTTCGTTCAAAGGGCGGTTGATCAGGATCTCGATCAAGACGTCGACTGC
>JANOHG010001103.1:0-1718 GCA_031406375.1 Archangiaceae bacterium
CACGAACCCGCCGGGCAATCAGCTGAGTGTACTGACTGCCAAAGTCGAGAATCAGCACCCTTTCCTGCGTCAAGGCCATGGGGTTTCCTATCCGTGCTGCGACTGACTGATGCGTTGACACAAAGCCATAGCGCTACGACACTTTCGCGCCAATGAATAAGCGCTTGCTGGTGGCCGCCTTCGCGATCGCCCTGTGGTCCACGGCCTGTGTCAAAGAGATCTCGTCAGATGAGCGTCTGGAACGTGAGACGACAAGAACCGACCCGAAAGAAGCGCTTGGCGCGAAGGATCTGAAGAAGATCAAATGTGACGACACCGCTGCGAATCTCGCGAAAGCGCGAAACGAGAACAAGCCCGAGACCGACAGGGTCAACGACTACATCGAGCTGTACGAGTCGCTCAAGGCGCGGAGCGCGAAGTTCGATGAAGCGATGAGTCGCAACCCAGACCTCGCGTATCAGGACGGCAGCCAAGAGCTGATCTCGGCCAAAGAGCAGTGCATTCAGCAGGTCGCCGACATTCGACTCGAGTTTGAGGGCTACGTTCGCGAACTCGTCGAAGTGCCCACGGTGCAAGAGATCAAGGGTGGATCGACGGTGACGGTCGCCAGGCTCGACTTCGGTACGCTCAGGCAGGCGATCGAGACGCTGAACCCCGATGATCGCGAGTCGTTGCTCAACCGGGTCAACAACGCCGAGAAAAAGGTCGAAGTGAAAGCTGAGCCGCGAAAGAAGGCGAAGTAGTCAGTCTCGAACAAGAGGTGCTCGAACTGGCACCTCGCTTCGACGAGATTGGCTGACGCCGCGATCACTCCATCCGGTAGTTCGGCGCTTCCTCGGTGATGATCACGTCGTGGACGTGGCTCTCTTTCAGCCCGGCGGCAGTAATTCGAATGAAGGTCGCATGCGTTCGCAGATCCTCGATCGTCTTCGAACCGGTGTACCCCATTCCACTTCGCAACCCGCCCAACAGTTGGAACACGTTCATCGCGATGGTGCCCTTGAACGGCACCCGACCCTCGATTCCCTCGGGCACGAGCTTGCCGGGCTCCTCGACGCCTCCTTGAAAATAACGGTCCTTGCTGCCCTCGCGCATCGCTCCCAGTGAGCCCATGCCGCGATACGCCTTATACGTTCGCCCCTGGTACAAGATGGTTTCGCCTGGCGCCTCTTCGGTGCCGGCGAAGAGCGAGCCGATCATCACCGTGCTTGCTCCCGCGGCGATTGCCTTCACCACATCGCCCGAGAACTTGATCCCACCGTCAGCAATGATCGGCACACCGCTGGTGTCGGCGGCGCGCGCGCATTCGTCGATCGCGGTCACCTGCGGAACTCCGATTCCGGCAACCACCCGCGTCGTGCAAATGCTGCCCGGGCCAATGCCGACCTTCACCGCGTCTACCCCCGCGTCGATCAGCGCGCGGGTGGCGTCTCCGGTCGCCACGTTGCCGGCGATCAGCTCGTAGCCTTTGGGGAAGTTCTTCCGGGTATCTGCAATCGCGTCGAGGACACCTTTGCTGTGGCCGTGCGCGGTGTCGATCACGATCACATCGCAGCCGGCCTTGAGCAACAGCTCGAGGCGCTGCTCGCGATCACCCGCCACACCAACCGCCGCTCCGACAAGCAGCCGTTCTTTGCTGTCCTTCGCCGCGTTTGGAAACACCCGGCGCTTCTCGAGATCCTTGACCGTGATCAACCCTTTCAGCTCTCCGAGGTCAT
>JANOHG010001105.1:0-8613 GCA_031406375.1 Archangiaceae bacterium
CATGCCATCACCTCCCGCGGATCCGCGATCTGCCCCATCACCGCGGCGGCGGCCGCCGTCGCCGGGCTGGCGAGGAACGTGCGCCCTCCTTTGCCTTGTCGGCCTTCGAAGTTCCGATTGCTGGTGCTGACCGCATACTGCCCGGGTGACAGTGCGTCGCCGTTCATTGCGATGCACATCGAGCAGCCAGGCTCGCGCCATTCGGCACCGGCATCTTTGAAGACGCGATCCAACCCTTCCTGCTCGGCTTCGAGCTTGACCTGTTGAGAGCCCGGCACCACCAGCGCGCGCACCTTCGGGGAAACCTTGCGGCCCCGCATCACCTCGGCGGCCTCGCGCAGATCTGCCAACCGGCCGTTGGTGCAGCTGCCAATGAACACCACGTCTACCCGTTGCCCAAGCAGCAGCTGCCCGGGCCGCAAGCCCATGTAGGTGAGCGCGCGCACCGCCGATTCTCGCGCCTCGAACGCGCTCAGGGTGTCGGGGTCGGGGATCCTGCTTCGCAGGGGCACGGCCATCTCGGGGTTGGTGCCCCAGGTGATCATCGGCTCGAGGGTTTCGCCGTCGAGCTCCACCCGCTGGTCGAACCGCGCCTTCGAGTCCGTCGCCAGCGTTCTCCACCTGGCGACCGCGGCGTCGAAGGCGGCCTCGGCAGGCACGCCCGGCCGGCCGGCCAGAAACTGAAACGTGGTGTCGTCCGGGCCAATCATCCCCGCTTTCGCCCCCGCTTCGATTGACATGTTGCAGACCGTCATCCGGCCTTCCATCCCGAGCGCGCGAATCGCAGCGCCGGTGTATTCGACGACGTGGCCCGTGCCCCCGCCGATGCCAATCTTCGAAATCACCGCGAGGATGACGTCCTTCCCGCCCACGCCGGGCTTCAGCTTGCCGCTGACGTGGATTTCCAGCGTCTTTGGCCGTCGCTGAAGCAGACACTGGGTCGCCAACACGTGCGCCACTTCACTGGTGCCGATGCCGAACGCGAGCGCTCCAAAAGCGCCGTGGGTGCTGGTATGGCTGTCGCCGCAGACGATGGTGTTGCCTGGTTGCGTGAGCCCAAGCTCGGGCCCAATGACGTGAACGATGCCCTGGTGCTCGCTGCCCATTCCGTGCAGCTGAATGCCGAACTCGCGGCAGTTCGCTTCCAACGTGTGGATTTGCGCGGCTGCCTCGGGGTCCTTGAGCGCCCAGGCTCCATTGACCCGCGGGGTGGTGGGAATCGAGTGGTCGATGGTGGCCACCGTGCGCCTAGGGCGTGACACTTTCAGACCCCGCTGTCTCAGTTCGCCGAAGGCCTGGGGCGAGGTCACTTCGTGAATCAGGTGAAGGTCGATGTAGAGCACCGCCGGCTTCTCCGGCGCTTCTGCGGTGACGACATGCGAGCTCCAGACCTTCTCGAACAGGGTGCGGTCTGGCCCAACGACAGCGGCGCTCATGGTTCGGCTCCTTTGAAGTTGGGCGGGTTCTCGCTGCGCAGGTGATTGGTTTCATCTTCTGCAATGATTCGATTGACCGAGTCGAGAAACGCGTAGGCACTGGCGAGCACGATGTCTGTATTGACGGCCCGCGCGCGATGGCGGCGGCCCGCGTGCTCGACCTCGATGCTCACTTCGCCTTGAGCGTCTTCTCCCGCTGAGATGCTGCTCACCTGATAGCTGCACAGCGTCGGCGCCATTCCTGTCACCCGGGCAATCGCAGTCAACACCGCGTCAACCACGCCGTGACCCGACGCTGCGTCTTCTTTTTGGCTTCCATCGCGGTGACGAAGCCGAATCGCTGCCGACGGCAGTTGTTGATTGCTCGAGCTGGCGCTGAGCGAGACGAGTTCCCAGGTGACCGTGCGCGTGGGGTCGATGTAGCCCTGGATCAGCCCTTCGAGATCCGCGTCGTAGATTTCCTTCTTTCGATCTGCCAGGGCCTTCAGCTGCTCTGCCACGCGGGCCAACTGAAGCTCGTCGAGGTAGTAGCCAAGCTCGCGGGCGCGCTGGCGAATCAAGTGACGGCCGCTGTGCTTGCCAAGCACCAAGGTGTTGCTGGTGAAGCCGACGTCGGCCGGCCTCATGATTTCGTAGGTCGCGGCGTTGGCGAGCACCCCGTGCTGGTGGATTCCCGCCTCGTGCGCGAACGCGTTCTGACCCACGATGGCTTTGTTCCGCTGCACCTGTAAGCCCGTCATGTTCGAGAGCAGTCGGCTGGCCGGGTACAGCCTTTCGGTGCGGACGTTGGTGCGCATTCCCAGCGCGTCGTGGCGCGTGCGGAGCGCCATCACGACTTCCTCCAATGCGCAGTTTCCCGCGCGCTCGCCGATGCCGTTGATCGTGCATTCCACCTGACGCGCACCATGGGCAATCGCGGCAAGGCTGTTCGCGACCGCCAGCCCGAGGTCATTGTGGCAATGAGCGCTGAAGATGACCTTGTCGCTGCCGCGCACGTGCTCGCGCAACCAGCTGAACAGCCCGCCAAACTGCTCGGGCAGTGCGTACCCCACAGTGTCCGGGATGTTGATTGTGCTCGCCCCTGCTTCGATGACGCGCTCAATCACTTCGGCGAGGAACTCGGGTTCTGTGCGCGAGGCGTCCTCGGCCGAGAACTGAACGTCTTCGAAGCACTCGCGGGCGCGCTGGACTCCTTCCACTGCTTGCACGAGCACCTGCGCGCGATTGAGCTTGAGCTTGAATTCCCGGTGAAGCGGGCTGGTGGCGATGAAGACGTGAATCCTCCGACGCGGCGCATCGCGCAACGCCTCCCAAGTGCGCTCGATGTCGGCCGCGCTGGCACGGGCCAGCGCACAGAGCACCGGGCCCTCGACCTTTCGCGCCACTTCCCGCACCGCCTCGAAGTCGCCGGGTGAAGCGACGGGGAAGCCCAGCTCAATCACGTCGACGCCCAGGTCCTTCAGTGCGCAGGCGACCTGAAGCTTCTGCCCAGTGTTCATGCTGCCACCAGGCGATTGCTCGCCATCGCGCAGCGTGGTGTCGAACACTTTGACGACGCCGTTCATCCAAATAACCTCGGATTGCATCGTTTGCTCCTGGTTGGGGTTAGATGGCCTGGGAATAGGCGTGACCGCCGGAAAGAAAGGCCCGAACGGTTTCGGTCAATCGGTGACGGGTGCGGCTGCCGAACTGTGGGTCGGTCACCGCCGACGCCAACGCACCTTCGATGGCCGCGGCTTCGCGACCCAGGCCCAAGCCGTAACGCAACAACATCGCCGCCGCGAGAATCGCTCCTGCCGCAGCGCGCTCTGAAGCGGCTGGCGCCTCGACCGGCGCAAAGAGCGCGAAGGGCTCATCGCCCAGCCAAGCCGCGGCTTGACACTGCAGCCCATGCCGCGCCGCCTGCTCGAGCACCCATTGGGCGGTGGGCGCTGACCCAACCAGCACATCGTAGCGAAGCAACGAAGAAGGCTGCGCCTGGCTCGCCAGGTCGAGCACCTGCTCTGCCACACGCACCCCAGTGAAGTCAGCGACGTCTGCCGCGACAGGAATGGGCTCGCCGAAGTGGCGAACGCAAGTCACCAACGACCATCGTTGGCGTGCAAGTCGACACGCGACGCGGCGCAGGCGCTGCAATGACGCGTCGTCCATCGCGCGCGCTGAATCCTCTTCGCTGACAATCAGCAAATCCGCGTCGTCGGAAGCTCCCCGCGTCGTCGGAAGCGACAGCACCCGCGCATACAGCCCCAAGGTCTGGCGCAGTTTCACGAGCGCCGGCGCGTCCTCGAGGTGCGATCCTGCCAACGCCGCGTCGGCGCTGCGACCGCTGGCCGACAGGTCGGGCGACCGCAGTGATTGCGACTCGAAAGTGAAGCTGTGGCCATACTCACGCGCCACCGCGTCGAGCACCCCCACCGACCGACTCGCTTCTTCACCGTCATCAACGCCTCTAAACACAACCACTCTGGCTTTCATGACAACTCCTTTTGGGGGGAAGGTCTTGGTGCAACCAAAGACGCAACGGCCGGTGACTGTTCACTGACCAACAGGCCGTACTCGACGCTTTCGGCGAGCGCCTGCCACGACGCGGCGAGGATGCTGGCCGCCGCTCCGACCGTGCTCCACTTCAGCACGCCATCGGTTGAATCAATCAACACTCGAACCTGGGCGCTGGTGCCGCGCGCGCTGTCGAGAATTCGGACTTTGTAGTCGACGAGGCGAATCCGCCCGACCGCCGGGAACAGCGGCAGCAACGCCTTGCGCAGGGCTGCGTCGTGCGCGCTCACCGGGCCGTTGCCGCACGCCGCGGTGAACAACACCTCGTCGCCCACCGCGAGCTTCACCGTCGCTTCCGAGAAGGCGCTCGCGTCGCCCTGCTGTCCCGCGATGATTCGGTAGTCGATCAACCGAAAAGGCGGCTGATACCCTGGCACAGTCCTTCGCAGCTTCAACGCAACCGACGCTTCCGCTGCCTCGTAAGAGAATCCGCGCGCTTCGGCGGCTTTGATTTCTTCCAGCACCGACTGCGCCACGTCATGGGTCAGCGCGATGCCGAGCTGTTCTGCCTTGCCCTGCACCGTCGCCTTTCCCGCCAGCTCGCTGACCACGATTCGGGTGCGGTTGCCGACCAGCGCAGGCTCGATGTGCTCATAGGCGCGCGCGTTGCGTTGCATTGCAGCCACGTGCACGCCGCCTTTGTGAGCGAAGGCGCTGCGACCCACATACGCGAGGTGCTCATCGGCCGAGAGGTTGGCTACCTCGGCGACGAAGTGCGCCACATCGTACAGTTGATTAAGGTGACCCGGCGGCAAACACCTCGCGTTCAGCTTCAGCTCGAGGTCTGCAACCACCGAACAAAGGTTCGCGTTTCCGCACCGTTCGCCGTAGCCATTGATGGTTCCCTGTACGTGGGTCGCCCCTGCCCGCACCGCCGTCAATGCGTTGGCGACAGCGCATTCCGAGTCATTGTGGGTATGAATGCCCAGGCGAATGTTTGTTCTGGCCGCCACGCGAACGACCTCGGCCACCCACCACGGAGTCGAGCCACCGTTCGTATCGCACAGCACCAGCACCTCGGCGCCCCCTCGCGCCGCGGCGTTCAGGGTCTCAATCGCATAGCTGGCGTCCTGCGCGTAGGCGTCGAAAAAATGCTCGGCGTCGTAGACGACCCGCCGGCCCTCGGCGCGCAGGTAGGCCACGCTCTGTTCGATCATCTTGAGGTTCTCTTCGAGGTTGGTTCGCAGCACCTGCGTCACGTGCATCGGCGAGCTCTTTCCGAACAGGGTGACCACCGGCGTGCCAGCGTCGAGCACAGCAGCCAGACCGGGGTCCTCTTCGACGGCGATTCCAACCCTTCGCGTTGCTCCGAACGCGCTCAGCAGCGCGTTCTTCCAGTGCATGTCTTTGGCTCTACGAAACAACTCGTTGTCTTTCGGATTGGCTCCGGGCCAGCCGGCCTCGATGAATGCCACGCCGAGCTCGTCGAGCCTGCAGGCGATCCGCAGCTTGTCGTCCAGCGACAGCCAGAGCCCTTCGCGCTGGGTACCGTCGCGCAAGGTGGTGTCGTAAACGTCAACCCGCAGCTCGGCCGAATCAGGTTCAGGCTGCAAGGGGATCTCCTCGCGGCCCGGCCTCCGCCAGCGCCTGTTCGACCTCCGCTTCTCCGTTTCGCGTCATCGCCACGCTGCCGGTTCGAACCATCTCGAGAATCCCGAACTGGTTGAGCACCGCGATGAGGCCGTCAATCTTCTCTGGGTCTCCGGTCGCCTCGAGCGTCACGGATCCAGGAGCGAGGTTCACCACCCGGGCGCGAAACACCTCACACAGCGGCAGCAGCTCGGCGCGACGGCGATCATCCACTTTGATCAACAGCAGCTCGCGCACAACCGCCGACAGCTGGCTGACGTCCTGAACGTGAAGGACGTTCACCAGCTTATAGAGGTTTGCCTCGAGCCGACGCGCGACCCCATCGTCGGCGCGCAGCACCAGCGTGATGCGAGAAATCTCGGCCCGTTCGGTGCGGCCAACCATCAACGAGTCAATGTTGTAGTTGCGGCGGCGAATCAACGAGATGACACGATTGAGCACGCCCGGCTTGTCCTGCACGTAGACGATGAAAGTGCGAGTCGTGACGCTCATGGGCCTTCTCCGGTTTCGACGAGTGGGCTGGGACGGCGAATCATGTTTGCGAGATCCGCGCCGGCCGCGACCATCGGGTAGACGCTGTCTTCCTGTTCAACGCGAAAGTCGATCAGCACGGTTCCAAGCGTTGCGCGCGCGCGTGCGACGGCCGCTGGAATCTCGTCGCGCCGGTGAACCCGAATGCCGGTGAGACCGTGCGCCTGCGCGAGCATGACGAAGTCTGGGTTCTTCAGCGGAGTCGCGCTGTAGCGGCCCTCGTAGAAGAATTGCTGCCACTGCCGCACCATTCCCAAGAAGCCGTTGTTGATCAGCGCAATGTTTATCTTCAGGCCTTCCTGAGCGCAGGTCGACAGCTCGGCTGCAGTCATCTGGAAACCGCCATCTCCGACGACGACCCAGATCTCTTCGTCGGGCTTTGCGAACCGCGCGCCCATTGCCGCTGGCAGCGCGAAGCCCATTGTCCCGAGCCCTCCCGAGGTGATCAGCTTTCGCGGGTAGTCGTGTTTGTAATACTGCGCTTCCCACATCTGGTGCTGGCCGACGTCGGTCACCATCAGCGCCTTGCCCGCGGTCAGTTGCCACAAATCATTCATCACGTGCGCCGCAAACAGACGGCCACTGGGTGGCAACGATTGAATGTCGCGCACGGCCGAGTCGCCCTTGAGTACGCGAATGCGCTCGAGCCAGGCGCTGCGATCTTTCGAGCGCACCCGCGGCACCAATGACGCCAGGGTCTCCCGCACGTCGGCCACCAGCGCGACGTCCACCTTGACGTTCTTGTTGATTTCCGACGGGTCGATTTCGAGGTGAATTTTCTTCGCGTTCACCGCATACGTCTTGAGGGTGCCAGTGACGCGATCGTCGAACCGCATCCCCATCGCAATCAGCAGATCCGCCTGCTGAATCGAAGTGTTGACCCACGCCTCGCCGTGCATCCCCATCATCCCGAGCGCCAGCGGATGGGTGGCGGGAAAGCCTCCCAACCCGAGCAGCGTCGCCGCGACCGGAATGCTTGTCTTTGTCGCAAACTCCATCAGCAGGGCGCTGGCTTGTGATTGCACGATGCCTTGCCCAGCCAGAATCAGCGGGCGTTCTGCGGCGGCAATCAAGTCGACAGCGCGTTGAAGGTCCGTCTCGTCTGCCACCCGCACCTGGCGATAGCCTGGAAGCCGAACCCGGCGATCGTTGGGGTCAAAGTCGGCCGAGTTCTGTTGTGCGTCCTTGGTGATGTCGACGAGCACCGGCCCCGGGCGACCCGAGCGAGCGATGAAGAAGGCCTCCCGCAGGGTGGAAGCGATGTCTTCGGCGCGGGTGACCAGATAGTTGTGCTTGGTGATCGGCAGCGTTATCCCTGTGATGTCGATCTCCTGAAACGCATCGCTGCCGAGCATCGGCGAGGCGACTTGCCCGGTGATGCAAACCATTGGCGACGAATCCAGCATCGCGGTGGCGATGCCGGTGACGAGGTTGGTGGCGCCAGGCCCCGACGTCGCCAACGCGACTCCGACTTTGCCGGAAGCGCGGGCGTAGCCATCGGCCATATGCGCCGCGCCTTGCTCGTGGCGAACCAAGACATGCCGCACTCTGTGGCCATACAGTGCGTCGTAGATGGGCATGATTGCGCCGCCCGGGTAACCGAAGACGACGTCCACACCCTCTTGAGCCAGCACGTCCCAGAATATCTGCGCTCCGGTGCGTTTGACCGTCGTGGTTTGCGGCCGAGCAATGAGCGCTGCATCGTCTTGATTGGTTCGCATGTCGTCTCGCAAAAAAGAAAAACCCGCCTCCGGGGTCGGGGGCGGGTTGGTTTGATCTGACCGGTGAAGCCTCGGTTAGATCGCCAACCCACCTCCAAGCAGCAGGAGGTGGCGGCGAATGGAAATGATGACGGTGACTACGAGTACGCTGCGCTCGCCCGAGATGGCCTTCGAAGTGCTGAGCGAAGCGGCAGAATGCATCTGAAGCGAATGTTGAGGCATCTTATGCACTGCGTCAAGACGCCGTGACGCAATAAGTCAAAGACTGTCTGCAATGTCATGAGGACTCATACGCGCCGATGACAGGAACGTAAGAGTCCCGATTGGTTACCAGTTGCGCTGTGGTCTTATGTGGTTGCCGCAGCTACCTGAACTCAGGTGTCGACCTACGCGACTCAGTCGTTCTTCGCTCCGGAATCAATCCACGATTTTATCTGCGCAAGATCTGCCGCCTCGAGCGGCGCTCCAGGAGGCATCACTTTGCCTGTCGCCGAGCGGCCCTCGAGCTTTTCGAAAAGGTAGCTGGCCGCAGACTTGCCAGGAACCACCAGCTTTCTACCCACGGTAGAATCGACATTCACCAACCGGCTCCACGAACCAGCGCTCTGCAGGTCGAGTCCGTTCGCTGAACCCGCAGAAGCATGGCAGGTAGCGAACGCGCAGCTGGGAACAAAGACCGTCTTCTCGAGCTCGGAAAGTCGCGCTCCGCCGCCGCACGCAGAAAACACAAATATCAAAACAACTGCGCTGCACCTCAATTGTAGACGATGTCGAAGATG
>JANOHG010001371.1:0-3341 GCA_031406375.1 Archangiaceae bacterium
CGCTCTTTCTGCTCGCGCAACAGCGCGCAGCAACCTTCGACCAGCTCGTCTTCCGACCACGGCATTCGCAACAAACAGATGTGCGCCGAGTCGAGCAGCCGACGAATGTGCTCGCGCAGCCGGAAGATCGCCAGGCGGCCATCTTTCGTCTTGTACGCGCGGATCCCCTCGAAGACGCCCAAGCCGTAGTGAAGCGCGTGGGTCATCACGTGAATGTTCGCGTCTTCCCATTTGATGAGACCGCCATCCATCCACACCTTGTCGGACTTGAGGACGCTGTTTGAGACGGAGCTCATTTCTGGGTAATGCCAACACGGGCGAAGACTGTCCAGCTTTGCGTTTCAGCGCTGCAGCCGCGGCAGCGGCGCCAGCATTCGGGTCAGAAAGGGCACCTCGGGAGTCAGTTGCTTTCGTCCCAGCGTCATCGCGTCCGCCAGCGCTTCGACGCTGGGAATCAGCTCGAGCGGTGACAGTGTTCGTCGGAAGTCGTGAACCAGGTGCGCCACGGTCGGTTCTTCTTCACGTTGACTTCGGCCAGCCGTTCAAGTGGCAGCCACAGTGGAGTGGTCAGCTTCATCGAGAAGCCATTGAGCGCGAGGATGAAGGCGTTGCGGGTGCTGATCTGCCCTTTGTGGACCGCGCGCCAGGCCGCCTTGCAGGGCAGATTGTCGACCAGCCCACCATCGACGAAGCGCGAGACACCATGCGTTTCCATTGTGCCGGCGATTTCCTTGTGCATCCTCGGATCATCGCGCAGCACGTCGTAGTGAATGACGCCTGGCAACGCGCTCGAAAAGCCCGCCGCGTCGAGCGCATCCCAGCTGCGGCTTTCGTCATCGGCACCAAGGTGGAGCTTCACCAGCACTTCGGGTCGGTTGAAGAACTCGGCCAGCGCACCGAATGCCGCTTGCACGTTGCCCATCATCTTCATCGGGTTGAGCAGCGCCCGCTTGGGCAGAGTGAACAGCGACTCGTAGAACTCGAGCGGGTGGGGAAGTTGTCCGCGGCGAATTCCGCTGAGCGCGATGATGGTGCGAATCGGCAATTCCGACAGCTTCAGCCCGCCGCCCCCAGGGTGATCAGCGCCGAACCACCGCCCGATGCCCGAACGCAAGAACAGCCGCAGCGCCGCCGGCACGCCATACCTGTTCTCGGTGCTGATTGCGCGGAACAGCTTTCGCCACGACAGCCCGCGCACGATGTTGACGATCTCGTCCTGATCAAAGCGGGAAACGCGAGAACGAAAGAGGCTCAAGATCGCGCCGATCGACGTGCCAACCAACAGCTCAGGCTTGAGGCCGTATTCATCGAGCAGGCTCATCACCCCGACGTAAACGTACCCGGTACCTCCGCCGCCGCCCGAGACCAGCACCAGGGCTTTGTGGCGAAGCTCGCGATCGATCGCCTCGGCAGACAGTCGATTCTCAAACCGTTTGGCCAGAGCGTCTCTCACATCGAGCGTGCGCTCTTTGAGATGCTTGAGGTGTGGCAGCAGGCCGATTCGATTCAGCGGGCCGTGACCTGGCAACAGCACCGGGCCAAGCCTGCGCTCGATCTCGAGACGAAACGGCTCGAGCCACGCGCCAACTCCAACGTCGCGGTCACGGTGGCGCACCTTGTACATGCGGGCCAACGAAAGCGCGGTTCGCACAATCGCCTCTTCGTGGGCGTCGATCAGCCCAGGGTTTTCAAGCGATGCGCGTACGAGAGAGATTTCCATCTCCTCGAGCGGGCGGGTGATTTGGAACCGCTCTTTGAGCAGCACGGGTCAGCGCTTTGACTTGCCGAGGAGGCGCAGCTCGCGAAGGGCTTCGGTGCAGTCAGGGTTGGCTTGAATCGCCTTCTCGAAGTTCCTTTCGGCCTTGTCAGGTCGGCCGAGCGCCTTATGGATGTAGCCGGCGAACAGGTAGCTCTTGTCGACCTTCGGGTTGAGGTCGATCGCATGCTCGATCGCCGTTAGCGCTTCACCCACGATGCTCGCGTTCTTCGGGTCGATCTGGAACTTGCTCCACCCCAGCCAGGCGTGGAATTCCCCTTCGTCGGGGTAAAGGGTGATCGCCTCGCGAAACAGCTGCCAGGCCCCTTCGTAATCGCGTTGGCGCATCTTCTCTTCGCCCTTTTGGAACTTGCCTTCGGCGGCGAGGATCTTCCCCACCTCGTCGCCGATCTCGCGCTTCATGCCCTGAGCAACCTCTTTCAGATACCGTTCGCGTTCGGTCGGGTCGGCGAGGGTGTCGTGGGCTGAGCTGATTAGATCGTAGATTTGCTGAGCGAGCTGCCGGACCTCGGCGGACGACGATCCGAAGTGCTTGTCTGGGTGGTATTCCTTTGCCAGCGCGAAGTAGGCCCGCTTGACGTCCTCGCGGCTTGCCGTCGTTGGCAGCCCGAGAATTTCGAAGTAGTCGAGCTTGCGCATCGCCGCGACTTTGCCTACCAGCCGTTCGCGGACCACGCTTTCTTCGCCCGTCAACTTCCCCGCGCTGACCGACGACAGTTCGGGCAACAGCGATCCTGGTCGCGCCATCACCGGGCGTTCATCGCGCTGGCGTGGGTGCTTCTGGGTCGCTGTGGTGGAAGGCGTCGGTACGGGGGGCGCGAGAGTGGAGATCTTCTTTCTCGCGGAGGGTGGCGGCGGAACGAGCGCCGGGGAAACCTGCGCGTCTTCCCAAGGCATCGGCAGCGCGAGCTCACGGCCCACCGCCCCACGGGAAGGTGAGCTGCCGATGATTGCATCACGCACCGGAAGCGGCGGCGGAGACGAGCGCGCGGGCGGAAACGGAGGCGGAGCCGTGATGGCCACCGCGGCGACCGAAGGCTTAGCGATGGTCGCAGCCGTCATCATCGCCAGCGAGGATCGCGGCTTGCCTTCTAAGGGCTTGTCGCGCAGCTCGAGCATCTGCGCGCATTTCATCGCGAAGATCAGCCGATCGGTCTCCATCGGCGGCAGCAGAGCCAGCGCCCGCAGGGTTGAGATCGTCTTGTGGCCGTCGGCCTGTGCGATCAGCCGCTGCTCGTCGTCACCCAGCCCCGCATCCTGCAGCACATACAACGGCTCGTTCGAGGGATGAACGTAGCTGCCATCGACATCTCCCAGCGCAGTGCTCAGGCGCTTCTGGTCGTAGTTCTTCTTGATCCCTTCGTAGATCACCTGCGCCGAAGTCAGCCCCAACTGCACCGTCTCGGGCGGAGTGGCGACGTTCGGATTGAACTGGAATTCGCCCGAGTCCCAGCTGAACGCATCGAAGATCTTGGTCTGCAGCTGCAGCTGCAGCGCGTACTGCAGGTTGTGGGGGCTGATGCAGCCCATCTCGATCAACACTGTGCCCTGCAGTCGCCCGCCC
>JANOHG010001375.1:0-3643 GCA_031406375.1 Archangiaceae bacterium
CGACGTCGAGCAAC
Organism: Archangiaceae bacterium; assembly: GCA_031406375.1. Classification (GTDB taxonomy): domain Bacteria; phylum Myxococcota; class Myxococcia; order Myxococcales; family Myxococcaceae; genus JAGSPQ01. The sequence continues at coordinate 15 of JANOHG010001375.1, forward strand.
GCCTCCAGATCTGTTTCGTCTTGCCATTCAGTCACGGGTCAGCCGATCGAGCCTTGAGGCTCGCCGAGAGCTCCTTCAGGCCAATGATCTCTTTGCTGCGGTCAGCAGCAGGAATCAGCTTGTCGAGTGCTTTCTCGGTGCGGCCAACCAGGGCTTCCTGGCCCGGGTAAAGAGGGCGAACCAGCCAAAGCGTGCGTTGAGCGAGAGCAGACGACCCGAGGAAGAGCGCCAGGACGATGGCGATTCGCCCCAGTGGGCGCGTGACGAACATATGGGTCAAGTCTCTACTGTGAGGCGCTGCGCGAGGCTACATATTCTTCTAGTTCTTCCAATGTCTTAGGCCAGTCTTCTTTCAGCAATCGCGACAGCGAACGATCGGCCAGCAATTTCCCTCCGGTTTGGCAGGTGGCGCAGTAGTTCGTCTCGTTCGAGGCGTGCACGATGCGCTGCACGGGCGAGCCGCAACCAGGACACGGCTCTTTGAAGCGCCCATGCACTGCCATTTCGGGTCGAAACGCGGTGACTTTTTCTGGCCACCCATCCCCCACTTCAAGGGTGAGCCGACAAGTCCACTCGGTGAGGCTAAATCGAATCGCCTCGAACAGTCGCGCCACCTCTTCGCCCGTCATCGCTTTTGTCAGCTTCACGGGTGAAAGCTTGGCCCGATGGAGGATCTCGTCGCTGTATGCGTTGCCAATTGCCGAGAACAGCCGGGGGTCGGTCAGGGCGCGTTTGAGGGTGTGGTTCTCGCTTCGCAGTCGGTCGGCGAATTGGTCGAGGTGGATAGAGAAAATCTCGAGGCCTCCGCGGTCGAAGGCCCGAAGGGCGTGCTCACCCTGGACAAGGTGAAGTGACGCTCTTTTCTTGGTGCTGACCTCGGTGAGCACCAGCGTTCCGGAATCGAAATCGAATCCCGCGAGGCCCGCGCGACCGGGCAGCTTTGCGCCCTTGGGCTTCCACTGTAACCGCCCGGCAATCATCAGATGAATCACCAGGAAGAGTTGGTGCTCGAGCGCCAGAACGATGCGTTTGCCAATTCTCGACAGTCCAATCACCTTCTTGCCGCTGACCGATGACAGCGGCGGCTCGACTGACCGCAGGATGAACGGGCTGCCCAACCGCACGCGCTCAATCGGGTGGCCGAGCACCCGCGACTGAAGCGACTGAAGGTAGACGGTGAGATCCGGGTACTCGGGCACGCGCGCAGCTTACGCCCACCCAATCGCTTCGACCGACTGTGGATTGCGGCGGATCCGGCGAGCTATCGAAGCGACAATTCGCGATCCAGTTGCTCGGCCCACGCCGCATGTGCCGAAGCAGAAGGGTGAAGGCCATCGGGTGCGACGAGCTTCTGCGCTGCTTGTTGTTTCATCAACGGGAACAGATCGACGTAGTTGCCGCCGAATGCCATCACCTCATCAGCAAGGATGGCGTTGTAGCGATTTATCTGCGCGCTGAGGTCCTCTGGGTCGCCAAAAGCTTGGGCCACAGGCGCACGCGACCACTCGGGTTGAGGAAGTGCCCAGACGCGCGAAGGATCAACTCCGTCGCTTTCGAGGACGGCGAAGATGCGCTGGAGATTTCGACGGTAATCCGCTGGCCCGCGTCCTCGCACGATGTCGTTGGCGCCAATCGCGATCGTCAGATGGGTGGGGCGAAACGCTTTCACGACGGGAAGCTGCTCGTCGTGAAGCTCTTGGGTCGAGTACCCATTCACCGCGACGTTCTTCAGCACCACGTTGGCGCCCCGCTTGGTTGCGAGCGCGGCAACGCGCGTGGGGAAGGCGTCTGCTTCGCTCGAGCCAGTGCCGATGGTGAATGAGTCGCCAAGCGCGAGGTAGCGCGCCTCCTTCACCTGGGCGCAGCTGAGGCAAGCAACAGCGACCATCAATGCAGCTGGAATTTTCACGTCCACGCCTTTGCGAGCTCACCTCGCTGCGGAGAATAAAGAGGCCGAATGCCCGTACTTCACTACGTGCACCAAGGAGGATCGTCTTCATGAACAGCCGACTTTCGTTAATTCACTTTGGTTTGGCGGTGTTGCTCAGTGTGTCACAAGCCGAAGCCAGGTTTGGAAAGGCGCAAAGCGCGAACTCGAAATCGAACGAGCACAAATCGGAGCCCGTTGAATCGACGAAGACCGATGACGCCCCGAGCCCCTCGACTTCCAGGAGCCATTCGTTCCGCCACCATCCACATACCCGCTACGGCTATTGGTCGGGGGTGTTCACACCGGGCTTCGCAGTTGCCTACGCAGCGCCGCTGTCAGCGAGCGCCGTGAGCCAGGTTCGAGAAGAGCCACCGCCCGAGCCCGAGTCGTCTGGAGTGCGATTGAGCGCAGGGCTCGAGGGTCAGGGGCTTCCGGGGTGGAGTCACCGTCGGGGCTTTGCTCGGCATCGAGGCAGACCGCTGGGGCTTTACCGCCAGCGGTCAAAACATCGCCGTGCGCGCGGACGACGGCACCGATGGGTTCGATCACCTGCAGGTCGCTTCGGCGCACCTGACCTATGCGTTCGTCACCGGCCGTTTCGGCCGCTTACGGATCGAGGCCGGGGCAGATGCGGTCTTCGCTCGACACCTGATCGTCATTGGGCCGACGGGTGGACTGTCGGGCACACTGTGGATTGGAGGGCCGTTTGCGATTGAAGGCTCGGTGATGTTGACGCCCTGGCCCTATCGCCAGCTCGACGCAAGAATCGGAGCAGCGATAGGGCTGGGCCCATTCGGGCTGCGTGCGGGTTTGCGCGCCCAGCTGCTCGATGATCGCGGCCTGGTCGACGGCGTCGTGCACCAAGACAGTTTCGTGGGTCCCTACGTCGGAGTGTCGTTGGTGTTCTGAGCCGTTGCGCCGACGCCTAGACGGGTTACTTCAAGGCGCGTGTCGATGACAGCGCGCGGATTAAGTCGGCTGGATGATGCCGACCCGCGAAGCCAGCTCGGGGCGCCGCAGCTTCCAGATGACGCCGTCGAGCCAATAGTGCGAGAGGGTCAGGCTCACCCAAATCACTCCTCCCCAGGTGTAGGCGTCCCACCCCTTGCCTTGGGTCACGAAGGCCCCCGCATAGATGACGCCGTAAACGCACCCAGCGAGCGCGAGGAGAAACGCGAAGTAGAGCGAGCCCCGCAGGTAACCCGGTTGTCCAAGCCAACTGACGATCTTCGCGTCGGGATCCACCCCGGCCTTCCACGTCGTGCGGTGGTAGTGGCGAACGATGCCGAGGTACTGAAAGCCGTGCCAGCACGCTGCTGCCGCAAAGGCCGACGTGTCGTCGGTGGTGATGAAGTGAAAGGGGACGAAGAAACCGATCGCCGCGCATGACAAGAACGCCGCGCGCAGCCAGGCCGCTTGGGCCCACGGCTGGTGGCGGTTTCGAAGCCGTTGAACCACGAAAACGCCGAACAGCAACGCGACGGGAACCAACAACCCGTTCACGATCAGCCCGGGAATCGGCAGCCAGAAAACTTCATACCCGAAGAGCATGCGCGGCCCGATGTGAATCCGATGGAGCAGGCACCAGAGGACGAACAACATCAGCATCGGCTTCTCGATTCGCATCGCGATCGACGTCTCGGGCTCACCCGACTTGCGCTGATAGATGCGAAGGATTCCCCAGTTTTGAGCGACGAAG
>JANOHG010001378.1:0-1959 GCA_031406375.1 Archangiaceae bacterium
GCGCGATCGGCCCAGCCAAGCGGGGCACACCGACTTCGATACCGGCGATGCCTCCAGCGGAGACGCCGGTGACGTTCCGCTGAAGTCGTTGATGTGGAAGATCGTTTCCAACCCGATCATCCTCACCGTGGCGTTGATCGAGTTCTGTACGGGGGTAGTGCGGCAGGGCGTGATGCAGTCGTATCCCTTCTACGCCAAGAGCGTGCTGTCGCTTCCGTCGAGCCACTACATGCGCACCGGCGCGTGGGACAACCTGTGGATAGTCGCCGGCATGTTCGCGGTGGCAGCGATCTTCTTCGTCCTCGCCTACCGCACCAAAGGGCCTCGAAAGAACTGGCTGTACACCTCGGGCGGTCTGGTGTTCCTGGTGCCGTTTCTTCAAGGCGGTTGGGGTGGGATTCTTTTCGTCGCCGGAGTGATCGGCGGAAACGTGGCTGGCCACGTAAGCGACGTCTTCTTCCAGTCGCGCCGCGCGCCCGCTGCAGGAGGCCTCTATTTCGTGCTCTTCCTCGGCACGATCGTGATGGCCTTCGTGATGGGAAAGACAACGCCCGAAGTCGCCGAGTCGACGATGTCGATTCGCGGCAAGGCGACACCTGGAGCCAAGGTGCTGGTGGGAGGGCGAGAGGTCAAGGTCGACAAAGAGGGCAAGTACAAGACGGACGCGCAGATCGGCAAAGGCCAGGAGACAGTCGAGATTCGGATCATCGATGCGCAAGGGGCGATCGCGTCCGAGTCGAAGCCGGTGACTGGGTTGCGGCCCGGAGACAAGGTGCTGTCAGTCGCGGGTGAGCGTGGCCTGAACGACTGGGTCGACGTTCGCAACGCGATCAAGGCGATTCCACCGCGCTCGTGCGTGGATCCGAAAGCCAAGTGGGACCCGAAGACGAAGGAATGTTCGATCAACGCGTCAGGCGCGGTCGAGACCCGCCCTGCGACGACGGGAGTAATTGCGCTGGAGATCGAGCGTGACGGCAAGCCGATGACGCTCGAGCTCGAGGACTGGGCGACGCAGCAGCGCGCCGGAGAACCACGGGTGATCAAGGCGACCCCGGTGGCGACGATGCCTGCGTGGCTGCTGGGCTTCGTGGTGTTCATCATGTCGCTGTGTGTGATCGGCACCCACGGACTCCTGTCCGGCACCGCGACGATGGACTTCGGCGGCCGAAAGGGAGCGGCGACAGCCGTCGGGATGATCGACGGCTTCGTCTACCTGGGCACCGCCGTTCAATCGATAGGCCTTGGGTACCTCACTTCGCGCAGCTGGTCGTACTGGCCGTGGTTCCTGATGCCGTTCTCGCTGATCGGCTTCTTGCTTTGCTTAAGAATCTGGAACGCCAAACCGAAGCCGAAAACGGCGCCGGCGATGATTTCCGACATCGCGGCGTCGAAGCCCGACGCGCCGGGTTGACGCGTCGTTTTACAGCGCCTTGGTTCCCGCTTTCGGGAACCCGAGGTAGTCCTGCAGCGGCTGAACACCCAGCGGCCCTTTCGCGAGCGCTTCGAGCGCCTCGACCGCCATTCGCGCAGCCTGCACGGTGGTGTAATACGGCAGCCCATGCATCAGCGCCTCGCGGCGAATCGAAAAGCTGTCTGAAATTTCCTGCCGACCGAAGGTGGTGTTGATCACCAGCACGATCTCGCCATCGACGATCTTGTCGACGATGTTCGGCCGCCCTTCGGTGACCTTCAACACCGGCTCAGCGACCACGCCTTTGTTCTTGAGGTACTGGTGAGTGCCGGCCGTCGCGACCAGGGTAAAGCCGAGCGCATTGAGCCGTCGCCCGAGATCCACCAGCGCGGGCTTGTCTTCGTCTTTCACCGACATGAAGACCCGACCGCTCTTGGGCAGCTTCACGCCCGACGCAAGCTGTGCTTTGGCAAATGCGGCTGCCGATACGACCCGAACGCTCCCCGTTCGGAATGAGCGGAACGACATCGGCTCCGTGACGCAACTCC
>JANOHG010000011.1:0-3516 GCA_031406375.1 Archangiaceae bacterium
GTATCAGCGTGCAGCCACGCCCGACACGTGGAGTGAAAAGCGAATCCCGCTCTGGTTCCGAGAAGGGATGTCGACGTGGACGGCGAACCAGGGGTACAAGTTTCCGAGCCTCGAAGAGCTCTATCGATTCTACGCCGCCCACCCCGAGGCGGATCCGATTGGGAACCCCGACCCCCTCTATAAAGAAAGCAACGCCATCGTTTACTCCGCGGCCCACCATGCCTTCACATTCCTGGTGAGACGTTACAGCGAAACCGCAGTTCATCGGCTGCTGGACTCAATGCGCGAGGGCCGCAGCTTTTCCGACGCGTTCGTGGCGGTGACCGGAATCACGGCCGAAGCGTTCGTGCACGAGTTTCGACACTACGTCGTCTGGCGCGGTTTTAGAGGGCATGGCCGGCCTCGTTCCTTACTTCGATGAAGGGCTAGGCAACAGCGGAGGGCGATCCTTTCCTTCGACCGCCCTTTGCAGTTCGATTTCCTGAAGCAGGGCCGCAGGAGCCACTGTCGAGACGGGCACCATTCCGCTCTCAGCGCCACAAAACCCGTTGAAGACTCCCTGAACTGGACCTGTTGCCATCACTCGATTGATCGACGACAGCGGAGTGCCGACGATCTCGACCCCGCGCACCAGCGACTCTTTTCCGTCGCGCACGTCGACCCGATACACCATTCGCGGAATGCCCTTGAACGCCTGGTACCCGTAGGTCGAGGTGTTGGTGTTGCCGCCCGTGATGTCACGAATCACCAAGCCGTACGGCTTCCCCTGCCGCTTCGCCTCGGCGATCAGCATCTTCTTCAGCTCTGCGTCCGAAACCGTCTTCTTCGACTCGACGATCAGATTCGCCATTCGCGCCACCGGCTTACGATTGCCCTGGCTGCGGCCATGGCCATTGCTCTGAGCGAACCCGTCCACCGGCCGGCGCGACAGCAAATAGTTCCTCAAAATTCCTGCTTCGACCAGCACCACCCGTCGCGCACGTACTCCCTCTTCGTCAAACAGATAGTAGCCGTTGAGCTGAATGCCTTTGCGTTCACGCAGGGTCGGATCATCGAAGATGCTCAGAAACGATGGCAGCACCAACTTGCCCACCTGCCCACGAAACGTCTTGCCTTCGGCGTCACCGTCTTGTCGTTCGCCTTCGAGTCGGTGGCCTACCGCCTCGTGAAAGAGCACGCCTGCGGCGTCAGGCTCGAGGATCGCAGGCCCGGTGTAAGGATCGATTGCGGGGGCAGCGCGCAGCGCGAGCAGCTCGGCAATCATCGTCGCGGTCGCGGCGCGGATCTTCACATCATCCGGAAGCTGCGCTTCGGTCGGTGCGTAGTAGTCGCGCGAATTCTCGAGCAACTGGCCGTCGTCGGCGCGGGTGAACCCGGTGACGTGAAAGCCGAACATCGCCTCCTCGGTAACGATCCGGGTTCCTTCGGTGCTGACGAAGTAACGCACGACTTTGTCTGCGGTGAAGCGCACCTCGGAATCGAAGATTTCTTTATTCGCCGAGACGACCTCGGAGATCTCTCGGGTCAGCTTCTTCCAGCGATCTCTCGACACTTCGAACGGAACCCTGTCGCCCAGATGCACGACCGCCGCTTCTTTCGAGAAGCTCGGTGGTCGCTTGGGATCTTCGACGGTGTAGACGTCGTCACCCTTCTTCTTGAGGTAGTTGAACAGCGCGCCCTTGTACTTCTCATCGGTGATCAACCAGAGCGCGGTGCGCAGCGCCATCGGATGATCATCGAATGGGGCATTCTTGCGCGTGATGTAGCTGTTGCCCTTCATCGAGAAACTGAAATCCATCTCGTCGCTGATTGAGCTGTCGTAGGCGTAGCTGCCCACGCGCGCGTCGACGAAGAGCTTTCGATCGTGCCACTGCTGATCCACGAAGAGAGCGCCATAGCGGGCGTTGATCTCGGTCTGATCGAAGTCCTTCAGTTGGTAGCTGATGAAGTAGGGGGGCTTGCTCTCGTTGAGCTTGAGTTGGGAGCGGTTGCGCTCGAGTTCGACCACCATCGCGTCGAGGAGATCCTGACGGACGTCAGGAAGAGGTTTTGCGGCCAGCGCGGCGAGTAGGATCAAAGAGATCATGGGAGGACGAAGGACACTACTTCAGGGAAGCGGCGGTGTGCCCCAGTCCACGACAGGCCAACCGCGCTTGTGGGCGCGGCGTCGAAGGCGTGGATCAGGGTTGACTGCGACCGGCTGGCCCACTGCTTCGAGCACGGGCAGATCGGAATACGAGTCAGTGTAAAAGGTGCAGTCGACCAACGACACCCGATGGGCGTCGGCTTCCGCTTGTGCATGAACCAGCTTCCCGTCGCCGTAACAAATTGGCCCAACGGTTCTGCCGGTAAGCAAGCCGCCAGCATCGACCTCCATCCGGTTGCAAAGGATCGCGTCCAACTTCAGTTCCGCGCCGACCTTCTCGGCGAGAAAGTGCGACGATGCGGTCAGCAGAACAAGCCGATCGCCGCACGCGCGGTGGGTGGCAAGTGCCTCGATCGCGCCCGGGCGGAACAAGCTGCGTACCTGTCGTTCGTAAAAGCTGGCGGTGCGCGCGGCGAGCTCTGCTTCGATGAGTCCTTGGGTCGTGCTGATCGCCCTCGAGACAAGCGCCGAGCCTCCCAGACCCAGTTGATACCGTGCGAGCCAGAGCGCTGCCTGAAACGCAGTGCGCTTCGAAAGCTGCCCGAGCGCGAGCTCTCGGCGGATCCAGAGTTTTCCGCTGTTCGCAGCCAGAAGTGTGAGGTCGAGGTCGAAGAAAGCAATGGCCACGGACGCACCATAACGGCCCAAGCGGTTTGGAGCGGCGCCTTCGTCGTGTTACTTCGTTGCGCATGTCGCTTCGGCACTTCGCAGTCGGCGCACTGCTTGGATTCGTGATTGTGAATGCCCCTTCGTGCGGCAGACAGGACGGTAAGCCCTCATGCAAGCCGTCGAACTGCGCCGGATGCTGCGACCGCAACGGTGATTGTCAGCCTGGCAACCAGCGGCATGCCTGCGGAAGCCGCGCCGAAGTCTGCGCCGAATGCGAATCAACCCAAAGCTGCGCTGAAGCAAAGTGTCTGGGGGGCGACGGCGGGCTGAATGGCGGTGCAGGAGGAGGCGCTTCCTCCAGTTGCAATGCGGCGAGCTGTCTTGGGTGTTGCAGTTCCGACGGGGTTTGCCGAGGAGGAAACACCAACCTGACCTGTGGCCAAATGGGTGCGGCTTGCAAAGCCTGCGCTTCAGGTGAATCGTGCCAAATGGCGAGCTGTGCCGCGGTCAGCTGCACGATGGGGTGCAAAGACGGCAGTGGGGCATGTCACGTAGGCAACGCCAACGACGCGTGTGGGCAGGCAGGTGCCAGTTGCGTCGCGTGTACCGCTGGGTTCGCGTGCTCGAACGGATCGTGCGCCCCCGCATGCAACGCGACCACCTGTGGCTCTGGGTGCTGTGACGGTGCGGCGTGCGTCTCGGTGCCCACCGCATTGAAGTGTGGACTCAATGGCGGCGCGTGTCAGGCATGCACGGGGATG
>JANOHG010000013.1:0-1015 GCA_031406375.1 Archangiaceae bacterium
CGCCGCCCAGCTCAAGATCGCCGAGATCTATCGGGACAAGCTGCCTGACCTGGTGAGGTACCTGCCCAACGTGCGCGGCATCACCCAAGTCTCACGCACCGAGGAAGGCACGACAATCAAGCTGCTCAACCGCTGGAAGGGTGGGGGCGACATCCCGTCGATCGTGCGTAAATTCCTCGCCGAAGACCTGCTCGAGTGGGACGACCACGCCAATTGGCACTCAGACAAGTTCACCTGTGATTGGCGCACCGTGGTGCCGGCTTTCAAAGACGCAGTCGAGAGCTCAGGACATAACCGCTACGAAGAGGCGGGCCCGAATCTCACCCGGCTCACCATCGCCGGAGACCTGAAGGTCGACGCAGCCAAAGTACGCGGTGTTCCCCGCTTTCTTGGCAGCACCATCGGGCCGGCGATCGAGGCATTCCTCGTTTCGTCGATTAAGCCGAATCTGATTTCGGTCGCCAAGGGCGTTGGCGAGTACATCAAAGCAAACCCACGCTAGGCCGACTCACCCGCGCAGGGCTTTGAGCGCCTCTCGGAACTGCAGCTCGAAGGCTGCGTCCTCACCCGTCCTCTGCGTCGCCAGCTGTGCGGCAGCCTGCGCCTGCGCGTCTTTGTACCCAAGGTTGATCAAGGCAGAGATCAGATCGCTCGCAGGCGCGCTCGCGCGCATTCCAGACGCTTGAGGCTTTCCTTCCGCCGAAAGCAACTTCACCTTTTCCTTCAGCTCGAGCACCAGCCGCTCGGCGGTCTTGCGACCTACTCCGCGGATCTTCGTCAGCCGTACAACTTCGCCCTTGGCGATCGCCGCAATCAGCGCGTCGACGTCGAGGCCACTCATGACGGCGAGCGCCATCTTGGGGCCCACATGCGAAACCGACGTCAACAACAAGAACAGCTCTTCCTCGGTGCGCGACAGAAAACCAAACAGGTCGAACGCATCCTCGCGAACAACAGTCCGAATCCGAAGGCTGGCCACCGCGCCCACCTCAGGCAGCTGCGAGAGCGCCAGCAA
>JANOHG010000041.1:0-2351 GCA_031406375.1 Archangiaceae bacterium
CCACGCCCACCAGCGGTTCCGCATGGATGACCCAGAATATTTCGGCATCTACGCCCTGTCGGCTGAACTCGGCAAACCGGTCTACCTGCATACGGGTACCAGTCCCTTCCCCGGCACGTCGAAAGAGTTGCCCTACACTGACCCGGCCTACCTAGAGCCCGCGATTCGGGCGCACCCGAAAGCCATCTTCATCCTCGGGCACCTTGGGTACGATTTCGAAAAAAAGCAGCACGCCCATTTGGAGGCCTGTATCCGCTTGGCGAAGACTTACTCCAATGTGTTTCTTGAGCCGAGCGCGTTTGGGTCGCGCGGCTCTGACCCAACCGGAGACAACCTGCGCACGGCGATGCGCCGGATGCGTGAAGAAGGTACCGTTGATCGGATCATCTACGGCAGCGACGGGCCGCAGAGCCCCGGCTACGTCAAAGAGTACCTGACGCGCACGGTCGAGGCGATGCGCGCGACTGGCTATTCCGCAGCGGAAGCGCGGGCAGTGTTGTCGGGAAACTTCGCGCGCGTGTTTGGCGTGCCGGCGCCGGTGCTGTGACGATGGGCGCTCGCACGGTCTGGCTGGTTTGTGCCCTGGTGTTTTGTGCGGCCCCGGCACGAGCTGAGGAGTCGGTTTCGACCGCGACAGAGGTGACGTCGCGGCCGTTTGCCGAGTCGGCGGTGAAGGACATGTTGGGAGGCGGCGCGAAGGTAGGGCGGTGGGGCATCACCTTGCAGGGCGGCTGGGCGTGGTCGGCGGCTCGCGCCCAGCTTGGAGTGGCGAACCGCCTGTCGGTGCTGTTTCAATTCGAGACAGCGCTCGGTGTGCGCTTCCAGCCGGCGGCTGGAGTCAGCGTGAGGCTGCTCGATTGGGCACACGCCCGGGTCTCGGCTGAGCTGCTGGCGGGTTGGCTCATCCAGACTGGGGAGATTTCGAAGCGCGGCCCCACCGGCGAGCTGCGTTTTCGAACGGCATTTCCGGCGGGCAGGTGGGTGCCTTACCTGGTCTTGGGCACCCGGCACGCGCTGCTTCCGGATCGCACGAGCATCGAGCGGGTGGCGGGTGGTGAGACGCAATGGAGCGTGCGCCACGAGTGGACGCCGTGGATCGGCGCCGGGCTCGCGATCGCCATCAAGCCATGGCTTGGCATTGATGTCGGGGTCGACTACGGATGGATAGGCGCCCCCGCGACGATTGTGCTTCCAGGGTTCCATCTCGGCGTGCACTTCGGAGGCGGCTGATGAGCGCTGCGGTAATGCGATGGCTTTCCCTCGTTGTGGTGTGCGGCGCCGCTGGATGCGTCAACTCAGACTTGCGCTTCTACGAAGTGCGCATGCGCGGCATGGCGACCGTGCCAGCCAACGAGAATTCAAGCGGCGTGCTGCACCTCGAGTTCCACGTTGCGCGCGCCAAAGGGCCCGGCGAGCTTGCCTACCCTCTGGCCTTGATTGAAGCCCGAACCGCCGCCAGCCTATCGGCACCGTTCGACGAGACGCTGCTGTATCCGGTCGACCGCGGCGAAGGGCTGGTCGTCTACGGTTGGCTCGACAGCGACGGCGACGGCGTGTTTTGCGCGCCAGGCAAAGTCGAGCGCAGCGGCTTAGTTGAGATTCTTCCTTTCCCCGCGCACGAGGTCGACCGCGGCTTCACCTTGAGCGCGCAGTGCGCCGGGCCTGAAGCGCTGTTCCCCTAGCGACGCTGCCAGGGAACCTGTTGACCCCTTACGCACGTCACCCTACAAGGCGCGGGATTTCACGCCTTTGGGGAGGATTCAAATCGATGCGCTCCATTCTGCTTTCTGCTTTCGCGGCACTCGCAATCAGTACGGTCGGCTGTGAAAAGAAGACCGCTCCCGTAGAGCCGCCGAAGGTCGCGGACGTGAAGGCAGTCGAAGTGAAGCCGACACCGAAGGCTGACACCGACGACATCATCATCGGCGAAGTCGGCAGTCTCACCGGCTCTGAGGCTGCGTTCGGCATTTCGACCCGCAACGGCATTGAGCTTGCGTTGGAGGAAGCCAATGCTGCGGGCGGGGTGAAGGGCAGAAAAGTGAAGGTCATCGTCTATGACGACCAGAGCAAGCCCGAAGAGGCCGCCAGCGCCACGACGCGGCTGATTACTCAGGACAAGGTGAAGTTGGTGCTCGGCGAAGTGGCCTCGAGCAACTCACTGGCGATGGCTCCCATCTGCCAGGCGAACCAAGTTCCGATGATTTCACCCTCGTCAACTTCTCCTTCGGTGACCGAGATTGGCGACTACATCTTCCGGGTTTGCTTCATCGATCCGTTCCAGGGCTTCGTGATGGCGAAGTACGCCCGCGAAGAGCTCAAATTCAAGAACGTGGTCATCCTCAAGGACGTCA
>JANOHG010000048.1:0-2600 GCA_031406375.1 Archangiaceae bacterium
TGGTGGTGGTGGATCCGGTGCGGCACGAGTCCGCCGCGCTGGCGACCGAGTTTCTGCAGGTCAGACCGGGAACGGACGGCGCCCTGGCGCTGGCGATGATCCACGTCGTCCTCGAGGAGCACCTGGAACCTGCCCAGTTCGTCGCCGAGTGGACGGTTGGAATTGAAGGACTCCGCGCGCTCGCCGCGAAGTTCGCGCCGCAACACGCCGAAGCAATCACCGCGGTTCCGAGCGCTCAGATTGTCCGGGTCGCGCGCAGGCTGGCCACCCAGTCGCCTACCTGCATCTGGGCAGGCCTGGGCGTCGAGCACCACGTCAGTGGAGTCCAGACGGTGCGGGCCTTGAGCGCGCTCGAGGCGCTCTGTGGACGCTTCGTCGAACCCGCGGCGACACGCGCGTTTCTCACCCCGGTGACTCCCGACTTTCACAGCCAACCCTTGGCTGCCCTGTACCGGATGACGACCCCCGAGCCGGTGCCGCCGCCGGTCGTCGCACGCGCTCTGGGCTACGACGAGTTCCCGCTGTTCGAGATCTACAACCGCGAGGCCCAGGGAAACCTGTGGGCGAGCGCGGCGCTGACGCTCAAGCCCTACCCGGTGCGGGCACTGATGCTGGTCGCGTCGAACTGCTTGGTCACTGGGCCTGATCCAGAGCTCGCCTCGCGCGCAGTCGAGCAACTTGAGCTGCTGGTGACCGTCGACAGCTTCCTCACCGCTTCCGCGCAGCGCAGCGACTTCGTCCTCCCCGCGGCGAGCTTCGCTGAGTCTGCGAACGTCGGCGCCGCCGACGCGCACGCTGATGCCACCCCGCTGGTCCCACCGCAGCACCAGGCGTGGCCCGATTGGAAGATAGTCTTCGAACTCGCCCGAGCGTTGGGGCTGGGCCGCTACTTCCCCTGGGCCTCGTTTCGCGAAGCGCTGCAGGCGCGCCACGTCCCCTGGATGATCGACGAACCCCATCAGCCGCGACCCGCGCCAGAAGCAAAGTCACCGCGCTTTCCGACGCCTTCGGGGAAGATTGAGTTTCACAGCAACGTGCTCGAGCGCTTCGGCTTTACTCCGCTGCCCGAGTGGACCGCGCCCACCGAATGTCCGTCGGAAAAATTTCCGCTGCGGCTCGTCACCGGCCCTCGCACCGCTGCGTTCATCAACTCCCAGTTCCGCCACATCCCAAGGGTGCGCTCGAAGTGTCCCGAGCCGGTGCTGCTGGTTCACGCCTCGACCGCGCCCACAATCGGTGCTTACGCGATGGTGGTGACGCCGCATGGCTCTGCGAGGGTGAAGGTCGCGCGTACGAACGACGTGGCCGTCGACGTGGTCGTGCTTCCCGCGGGGTGGGAAGACCTCGACGTCAACCGGCTGCTCGGGGCGCCCGCCGTCGATCCGATCTCTGGCTTTCCTGCGTTCCGCGCGGGCGTCGCGCGGCTTGAACCCGGCGAAAAGTGATCTTTGCGCCTCTAACACTCCCCTGCGTCGGCACCCCGTACGCGGGCGGCTTGATCTGGATCAAGGCGGCACCCGCTCGAACGAAGCACAAGGGAACTTTCAGGAGGAACACCCCTTGGCCACCGCAGACATCAGTCCCGATCGCCTGGCTTTCAATCTCTTTGCCCTCGTCGTCGCAGGTACGATCGCGTTCCTGGCTGCCGTTTTGTTTGTCGTCTGGTAGCGCGGCGGCATGATTGGAGCACTTTAAGACCATCATCGAGCCGTTTCGGATCAAGTCGGTCGAGCCGATTCGGATGACGACGCGCGCCGAACGCGAAGCGCAGTTGATCAAGACGGGCCACAACCTCTTCGGGCTGCGCTCGCAGCACGTGCTGGTCGATCTGCTCACCGACTCAGGCACCGGAGCAATGAGCGCCGAGCAGTGGGCCTGTCTTCAGCGCGGCGATGAGAGCTACGCCGGGTCGCCCTCGTTCTATCGGTTCGAGGCAGCGGTGAAGGACCTCTTCCCGTTCACCCATGTGATCCCCACCCACCAGGGCCGTGCGGCCGAGAAGATTCTCTTCTCGGTTGTCGGCGGCAAAGGGAAGGTGATCCCCAACAACACCCACTTCGACACCACCCGCGCAAACGTCGAGTTCACCGGCGCGCAGGCGGTCGATTGCCTGATCCCCGAGGGAAGGCAGCCGTCGGTCGTCCATCCGTTCAAAGGCAACATGGATCTGCATCGCCTCGAGGCGCTGATTTCCGAGGTCGGGCGCGATCGCATTCCGTTGGTGTTCGTCACCCTCACCAACAACTCTGGAGGCGGCCAACCGGTGAGCCTCGAGAACCTGCGCGGCGTGCGGGCGATCTGCGACCGGCATCGGCTGCCGCTGTTCCTAGACGCGTGCCGGTTTGCAGAAAACGCCTGGTTCATTCGCCAGCGCGAGGTGGGGCAGGGCGAGCGCGAGGTCAAAGAGATCGTTCGCGAGTTAGGCGGACTGGCCGACGGGATGACGATGTCGGCGAAGAAAGATGGGCTCGCCAACATTGGCGGCTGGCTCGCGCTCAACGACGACGCCTTGGCAGAGCAATGTCGCAACCTGCTCATCCTCACCGAGGGGTTTCCCACTTACGGAGGCCTGGCCGGCCGCGATCTTGAGGCGATCGCGC
>JANOHG010001115.1:0-3425 GCA_031406375.1 Archangiaceae bacterium
CTCGACAAACAGGGCGCGCTGCCTCAGACAGACGTCGCCGAGTTCCTCGAGGAGATCTGTTCGGCATTGGCAGCGGCCCATGCTCAAACGATCGTCCATCGCGACCTGAAGCCCGGAAACGTCTTTATTGTCAGTGATGGCCGAAACCGGTTTGTTAAATTGTTGGACTTCGGTCTTTCCAAGAAGTCAGTCACTGGAGGCCAGATCGGCCAGACGAGAGTGGGAGTCGTCGTTGGAACGCCCGACTACATCGCGCCTGAACAGGCGATCGGGGCCGACGTCACTCCGCGCACAGATTTGTACTCGCTTGGAGTGATGGCTTACGAAATGCTCACCGGCGAGCTGCCGTTTTCTGCTGATTCGGCGGTCGGCGTGATGATGATGCATCGCGATGCTCCGCCACCGCGCGTGCGGTCGAAGGTCGGATACTGTTCGCAAGCGTTGGACGATTTGGTGTTCGATCTGATGTCTAAAGATCCGGGCAGCCGCCCCGCGTCGGCCCAGATTGTTCGCAGCGCTTTGGCGAGGATCCGAAAGGATCTCAGCGTGAGCGCCACGATGGTCAGTCAGGTGCCAGAGCCCAGCA
Source organism: Archangiaceae bacterium (assembly GCA_031406375.1). GTDB lineage: Bacteria > Myxococcota > Myxococcia > Myxococcales > Myxococcaceae > JAGSPQ01. The sequence goes on from JANOHG010001115.1 coordinate 587, forward strand.
CCCGCCAGACCGACAAACTTCCCCTGGGGCCAGACGACACCTCGGCAGCGCGTCCAACCGCGGTGTTTGCGCCAATCACGACTCGGTTGCCCGTCGTATCCCAACCCCGGCGCCGCCGAAGTCCCGCGGCGCTGTTGGCGACTGCGGCGATTCTGGCGGGCCTGATGGCCGTCGCGGGGTGGCTGTTCCTTCACGGCGGTGAATCCCGCGCTCAGGAGCCTCGTTGGGTGCCGCGGTCGGTTGAGACTTCCGCAGCGGTCGAAGAACCATCACCGACCCTTCACGCGCCCACCACCCCACCCCCTGCGCTCGATGCCGTTGAGTCGCCCGGCCCTTCCACCCCGGAGCCTAGCTTCCCCGCAGCGTCGGCTCCGACCAAGGCCGCGTTGCAAGCCGAGATGAAGAAGGCGCTCGGACGGCTCGCCGCGTCAACCAGTCGGCGCGCCTTGAAGCACCTGGATGCCAAATGGTCGAAGCAGATTGACGAAGCGCGGACGCCCGCCCAACGACGAAGCGTTCGAGTTGGGCTCAGGGATGCGCACTGAAGGGCGGTCGATTCTGGCGCAGCGGCCTGAAGACTGTCGTACGAGTCCCCCATGGGAATCGAGGGCAAAGTCATCCTCACTGGGGCCAGCGGCTTCATTGGCGGTCGTCTGCGTGAGCGCTTGTTGGTCGATGGAGCAGACGTAATCAGCGTCCGCCGCAAGGGATCGCCCCCGGCGAAGACCGGCCGAAGCGTAGAATTGGACTACGAAGATCTTCCTGCCATCGAACGCCTGCTCGAGGAAGAACGCCCGCACTACGTGGTGCACGTCGCGGGCGCGACCAAGGGCGTCAGCTACCGGGATTTTCAACGGGCGAACGTGATGCCCACCGAGAACCTGCTCAAAGCAATCGCTGCGAAGCACCGCGATCTCGAACGGTTCACCCTCGTCTCGTCGCTGGCCGCTTTCGGACCGTCGGCGGTGGGGCAGCCCCTGGATGAGTCGGCGCCCCGAAGTCCGATCGAGTTTTACGGCAAAAGCAAGCTCGAGGCTGAGCAGGTGCTCGAGCGGGTGGGTTCGGCAGTCAAGTGGACGATTGTGCGCCCCGCCGGCGTCTACGGCCCGGGTGACGTCGACTACTTCCAGCTCTTTCGCGAGGTCAGCCGCGGTCGCAACGTCTTCTTCGGCAACCGCGACAAGTGGCAGTCGATGATCTTCGTTGACGACCTCGTCGACGCGATCGTCCTCGCAACCGAGAAACCGGAAGCGATCGGAAAAGGCTACCTGCTCTCGTCCGACCAACACGTGACGTGGGGCGATTTTCAAGGCCAGCTGGTCGAGCTCAGCGGCCGCAAGGCAATGACAATCAGCTTCCCCGCTTTTGTCGTCAGCATCGCCGCGTTCTTCGGTGAGCTCATGAGCAAGATCGATGGCAAGCCACGCCTTCTCAACCGCCAGAAAGCAATCATGGGCGCGCAGGCCGCTTGGCTTTGCACGGCTGCCGCGGCCCGACGCGATCTTGGCTTCACTGCGAAGGTGAACGTTCGAGACGGCATCACACAGACCTTCAAGTGGTACCGCGACAACAAATGGCTTTGAGGCGCGCGGTCACGTCCCGCGTTCGATTCCCGCGATCTGCGAGAGCCGGCGATAGAAGAGCCTGTCGAGCGGCTTGGTGAAGTAGTCGTCGGCGCCAAGGTGAAAGCACTCGTTGCGCGTCACCTGATTCTCTTCACCCGACAGCATCACGACCTTGATGTCTCGCGTCTGCGGATCGCGCTTCAAATCGGCCAACAGCTCGCGGCCATCGACCCGCTGGTGAAGGTCGAGCACGATCACGTCGGGGCGGTGCAACCGCGCCAGCTTGAGCACGTTTTCGGACGTCGTGTCGGACACCGTCGCGAAGCCTTCTCGCTTGGCGCCGCGCTCGAGAGTCGCAACCAAATCGACGTTGTCGTCTGCAAACAGCAGCGTCGCTTTGTTGTAGGGCAACTCGTCCCAGCCGAGGGCTTTGGGCTTTAGATTCTTGACCGCAGTGGCGATCAAAGCCCCGCTTTCCCACCTCAGCTCGAACTCGGGCAACGGCGGCTCCGCCAGCAAGTCGTCATCACCAATCAATTCTTCGGGTGGATTCGCCATCTCCACTTGAACAGCAAGCTCTCTGCCACCCACCAAGCGGTTCCGAACACTGCAGATTTCGTCGATTTCCCCTCGAACAGCCGGGTCAATCGCGATTGGTCGGTCAATAGATCCGGTTTCGCGTAGGCGTTGCGCAAAGGTAGGTGCGTGTCTGCCTTCGCAAAAGCACGCGCGATTGAAAGCCCAACCCGGTTGGAAGCTCGGCCTCAGCGGACGAGGTTGAGGATCTCGATCGCGCGATCCAGCTCGTCGTCCAACAGGTAGGGAGCAGGCCCGAGCCGCACCAAGTCGCCGCGGGAATCGGTGACGATTCCTTCGGACTTCAAAGCGGCCACGCACTGCCCAGCGCGCTCAGTTCGCAGCGCGACGAAGCCCGCCCGGCTTTCGGGGGCTGCCGGGGTCGCGATCTCGAACTTCGACAAGCCATCGAGCAGCCGCTGCGTCTGCCGCAGTGACACTTCGCGCAGCGCTTTGATGGTCAGCTGCTGCCGTTCGAAAAATTGAATCACCGCCCGCGCGCGGTAGTGGCTCACGGGATCATACGTGCTGCCGGCAAACGACTCGGCACCGACCAGGCCATAGGGCACGCCGTCGGTCTTCGTCGTCAGCTGCGAGAACCCCGCGAACCACCCGGTCGCGATCGGGCGAAACTGCCGCGGTGGAACGCGCAGAAAGCAGCACCCTTCGCCCCACTGCGCGTACTTGTAGCCGCCGCC
>JANOHG010000090.1:0-3570 GCA_031406375.1 Archangiaceae bacterium
CCGGAATGCCGGCCGCGTCTGTCTCGGGCTCGGCAGACGCCGCCGGTGGATGCAACTGTTCGAGCGCACAGAGCAGCACACTTTCGCGCTGGCGATACCGTTGGACGACGTACCGGTGCGGGCGTTCGCCGACAAGGCGCAGGTCCCACAAAGGAAGCTCAGCGAGCAGCCAGCGCACCCGCGCGAGGTCCGCTTCGACTTCCTCAGCAGGTCTGAGCAGCAGACCGCTGCCGCAGATGACGCAGAATCGCGCTGTTCCCAAGCGTTCGACCCGACACGGCTCGCAATACATGCGCTCAGTACACTTCAGGTCGCATGCCGGCGTTCAACTCGTTGATGTCGGAAGGAACGAAAAGGGGGTTGAGCGACAACCTGCGCACTCAATCCACGATGAAGAGCTGAGCACCGCGCGGGCTGACCGAACGGCCAGCCCAATTATCAGGGCCGCGAATCACCTTGGGTAAACGAAAGTGGAACTTCGATTTCCTGCTCGCTTCCGAGCGACGGCAACACCAGCCGTTTCCCGGTACGCACCAGGCAATCGACTGAGTCACGGGGAATCGTCGACTCATCGACCCGCGCCGAAAGCACGTTGCCGATCTTCGACACCTACAAGGTCTGCGTCACGTTGCCGGTCGCGACCGGATTCGCCTTCAGCCATTTCTCGTAACACGCACGCAGCTTCGGCAGCTGGTCCTTGAGCGCGCGCTGCAGGTCAGCGACCGCCTCTTCCGACGGAGGCAGCTCATCCTTCTGCTGCCCGTTGCTGCGCGGCGGAAGCTTCAAGCGCGTGTCGCGGCCTGACACCAGCTGTACCCAGGTTTCACGACTGGGCTGCCCAGGCACCTGCACCATCACGCGGTGCCGACCTTCAGCCAGCATCATCGAGGTCGGAACGCCTGAACGCTGACCGTCGACATCGAACGTACTGCCCGCGGGAAGATCGCTGACGTCCAGCCGAGCCCAAGGCTGTTTGGGCATCTTTGGAAACGGGTACGGCACAGGCGCGTTGTCGATGTTCGAAAACGGCGGGGTCACTGGCATTGGCACCTTCAGTCGCTGCGGGGCGCTGAGCGTCACTGCGTCGCGCAGCGCAAAGTCCGAGCCGACCCGCGCTGTGCCCTGCAGCACCTCGACGACCAGCTCGGCGCCTGCACGAGAGACGACGAACGCCGTGTCAGAGCCATGCACCCATGCGCCGGCGGCTTCCACCGCGACTTCTGCCGACGCTTCGACAGCCAGCGTTCCTTCTTCGAGGCTGACCATTGGGGCGCTTCCAAGCTTCGCCAGGCCAATCAGCTCGAAGCGAACTCGATGCCCAAGCTGCGTCATTACCACCCGACCCATCCGCGCATCGATCACGTCGGACGACCGTGCGACTTCGGCGGCGCTCAGCGTGACGCCATTGCGACTGACGATCCCCTCGACCGCCACCACCGTCCACTCAACCGCGATGTCGGGCGCCGTGATGCGCGCGTTCTTCGCCAACGGCTCGGTGACGACGATGGGACCCGCGGTCGGGTTGTCAGCGATCCACCGCGGAACCAGAACCACCAACGCGAGGCCAACGACCGCGGCGCCAAGTCCCCAGCTGCCGCGAAGCGCAGCAAACAACACTGCCCAGGCCGAGACTGGTGCGCGCACGTCACTGGAAAGCTTCGCCTCGACCCGACGAAACGCTGCGTCGGTGAGCGTCAAGTCCTTCAGCCCCTTCAGCAGCATCCGACGCGCACGCGCAGAGCCGACGGCCTTGCGGCACTCGGCGCAATCGGCGAGGTGGGGATCGGCCGCCTTCGACATCGCCAGCTCTTCGATTCTCTCTGCGAGAAGGTGGCTCATTCGCTTGCCTGGGTGAAGAACTCTGCGAGCGTCGGGTCACCGGCCGCGAGTTTCTCGAAGTCGCGGCGCGCGTAAAAGAGGCGGGTGCGAACGGTGAGGATGTTGGTGTCGAGCACCTCGGCGATATTCGTCGCGTCCATTCCGCGCAGGTCGTGCATCACCAGCACCGCCCGCTTCTTCGGAGTGAGGCGCTCGAGCAACGCTTCGACGCGTTGCTGCCGTTCGGCCGACAACGAGGCTTCGGCGGGACCTGCGGCGGGGTCCACGACGTCGGGCAGCTGTTCGACGATGTCGAGCCGCGAGCGGGTCTGCTTTCGCCGCGCCTTCATCGCGACGTGCACCGTGACCCGATACAGCCAGGTGGTGAACGCGCTGCGGCCTTCGAAGCGCTTGATTGACCGAAACACCTCGATGAAGACCTCTTGCAAGGTGTCCTCGAGATCCGAGCGGGGAACGAGGAACGCCAACTGACTCGCCACCTGCCGCTGATGTTTCGCGTAGAGCTGCTGGAACGCTGCACGATCGCCTGCTTTGGCGCGGGTCAGCAGGTCGCCGGGTGCGGGTGCGGGTGTGGGTGCGGGAACTTCCGCCGCGTCTGCCATACGCGGGGCCTGTATCGCTGCAGCACCGCTGGAGTCCAGGAAGAGCATTCGTTCAATGGGTGCCCAGCCAACCTCCTCGCATTCACCCAGTAGTTCTTGGGTGTTATGCGCCATGCAATGGCATCCCATTGCCAAATCCAGCGCGAAACTGATGACGCTCGTTGCGGGCGGCCGCGTTTGGGGCGGCGGTGTTCCGCCGATGCGGGGGGGCTCGAGGTCTTTGTCGAGTATGGGCTTAGCCTTGGGTTCGTAGCCGCTGACTTGTGCTAGGGCACGGAATTCTGTGACACCCTCCCCCACGCTGAGCCTTGGCCGGGTGCTGTTCAAGTTTCGCTCGGTCACCCCGCTGCCGGTTCTGGGGTTGCTCGTCTGGTTGTTGTGGCGTTCGCGGGGAGCCGCTGGGCCAGGAGGTCCGCTGGTCGATGAAGTGCTCGATCTGGTCGGCGTCAGCCTTTGCATCCTCGGTGAGGCGCTGCGTTTTTACGTTACCGGTTGGGTGCCCGACGGCACCAGCGGCCAGAATGATCGCCTCGAAGCGGTGGTGCTCAATACGCGCGGACCCTACGCGTGGGTACGCAACCCGCTTTACGTGGGGAACCTGCTGCTGGTGCTTGGGCTGTTGTGTGTCGCGAACGAAGCGTTCGTCTACGGCGTCGGCCTCGCCTTTTTCTTCGGCTCGTACTTCTTCATCATTCGCGCTGAAGAGGACTTCTTACGGGGCAAGTTCCTGCACGCGTTCGACGACTACTGCGCAAGAGTTCCGCGCTGGTTTCCTCGTTGGTCACCCGCTTTCACGGGTTCGTTGCGCGAAGGGACCTTCGACGTGCGCCGAGCGCTGAAGAAGGAACACAACCCGACGATGGCGTGGATAACCGGAGTGGTCGCGCTGGTTGCCATGGAATCGTGGACACGCCACCCAGTTCAAGCCGCGACCCTTGGCACTCTCGCAGCGCTCGAAGCGATTGCCCTTCTCGCTTTCATCGGAATCAAGTCGTGGAAGCACGGTGGCTTCAAATGAGTCCTCCCAAAAGCAAAGCGCAGCCAGAGGTTGCCGAGCTCGAACGGCACTTCGAGGGCCGCGCTCGACTGCAGTCGTTGCTCGAGAAAGCGGGGGTACTGGCGGACGTCG
>JANOHG010000104.1:0-7473 GCA_031406375.1 Archangiaceae bacterium
CCCATTCACCGCAGGTGGCAGCTTGGCGCTCGAAGTGCCAGGCACCATCGCCATCGTCGGTGGCGTGTTGATGATGGCCAATGGTACCGGCAACATCATTGCCGGCCAGCAGGCCAAGCCCACGAAAGGTTCGCCTCAGGCAGCGAAGGAGCCGGGAGACGCCAGGAACCCTGCGCAGGACAAGCTCTTGTCGAAAGGCGAGATCGACAAGCTCAAGAAGTCTGGCGAGAACATTCACGACTTGAAGGGAAAGGAGAACGCCTCCAAGCGTGACCTATACAAGACGGCCGACGGAGACATTGTCGTCAAACCGAAAGGCGGAAAGGGCCCAGGAGATCCGACGGGCCTAAACATCAATGACCTGATGAAGGGAGGGAAGTAGTGGTCCCTCGCGTGCGCGGCGTATTCTACGTGTTCGACTTCGACTGTGAAGCAGCCGACATCACCAGCGCCATCGGAACTGCGCCAACGCGGACCTGGTTGGCAGGCGAACGGATTGGGCGATCTACGCGCCTCGAGAAGTCTAATGGCTGGTGCTTGGAGACCGGGACGGATGATTCTGATCCTGAAGTTCATCTCAAATGGCTCTTCTCTCACCTGCCTCCATCGCTAGGCTCGCTGCTAGCAGTCGCGAGCCATTGGACCGCGCAGGTATCATTGGTGGTTGAAATGGCTGATCAGACACCCTCCTTCAACCTTAGTCAGGAGACGATTAGAAAACTCAACGCGCTGGGCGCACGCCTGGACGTAGACATGTACATCGTGGAAGACGACACGAGGGGAGTAGGTAGGGAATAGTATGGAATGAGATTTACGTGTTGACGGCCGATTTGATGTCGTAGGCGCCAACCGAATTTCGGTCGTAGGAAAACGGGACGATGGCCGAGCTGTCATCTGCTCAGCGACAATTACTTTTCCCCGCAACGACAATTAGAATTCCCCATCCTTTCTGAGGGCTGACGTCGCGCGTAGGGCCGGATCTCGAAGGGAGATCCGGTGACCGCGACGAATGCCCAGGTGAGGAAGTTCATGGATGAAATGTCGAAGCACCAGATGCTGGGCGTGGCTGCCGCGCGCGCAGGGATGGACCGAAAGACGGCGAGCAAGTACCGCGACGCTGGGACCTTGCCCTCGGAGATGGGGGTGATCCGCGATTGGCGGACGCGGGAGGACCCGTTCGACGCCGACTGGGCGGAGATCCAGCGCCGGCTGATCGACGCGCCCGAGCTCGAGGCGAAGACGGTGTTCGAGGGACTGCTGGCGAGCGCGCCCGAGAAGTACCAGCCGGGGCAACTGCGGACGCTGCAACGCCACGTGCGGGAGTGGAGAGCGCGCCACGGTCCTGAGAAGGAGGTCTACTTCTCGCAGGAGCACGTGCCGGGCGCGGCACTGCAGACCGACTTCTTCTGGGCGACATGGGATCTGGGGATCACCATCCTCGGTGAGCCGCACAACCCGTTGCTGTGCCACGTGGTGCTGCCGTACTCGAACTGGGAGTGGCTGACGGTCTGCCTGTCGGAGTCGATCGCCGCGATCAAGCGAGGGGTCCAGAGCGCCGTTTACCAGTTGGGTCGGGTGGCGATCTGGCACCAGACCGACAACTCGACCGCGGCCACGCACAACGTCCGCGACGGCGGGACGCACCGGCCCTTCAACCAGGAGTACCAAGCGGTGATGGACCACCTCGGGATGAAGCCGCGCACCATCGAGGTCGGGAAGAGCAATCAGAACGGTGACGTCGAGGCGCTCAACGGCGCCTGCCGGCGCCGGCTGAAGCAGCATCTGTTGGTGCGCGACAATCGCGATTTCGAGAGCGTCGAAGCCTTCGAGATCTGGGCTCAGTCGGTCGCGACGAAGGCGAACGGGCTGCGCGGCGTGCGACTGGCCGAGGAGTTGGCAGCGATGAAGCCGATCTCGGTGAAGAGATTGCCCGAGTACAGCGTGCTCGACGTCTTGGTCACGGGCTGGAGCACCATCCGGGTGAAGCACAACGCGTATTCCGTACCGTCGAGGCTGATCGGCGAGTGGGTGCGGGTGCGCGTGTATGACCGAGTGCTGGAGGTGAGGCACGGAGGTCTGCACCAGCTGACGATTGACCGCCTGCAGGGCCGCAACGGCCACTGCATCAACTACCGCCACATCATCTGGAGTCTGGTCCAGAAGCCCGGGGCCTTCGCGCTGTACCGGTACCGCGAAGATCTGTTCCCCTCGCTGGTGTTTCGGAAGGCGTACGACGCCTTCACCGGTGCAGGGCCGTCGCGCCAGACGGATCTCGAGTACCTGAGGGTGCTGCACCTGGCAGCGTCGACGGTGGAGGCCGACGTGGAAGCGGCTCTGGAACGACTGCTCGCGGCCGGCGTGCTGGTGGATGCGGACCAGGTGAAGCGCGAGGTGGCGCCGGGCAAGACGGCGATCCCTCAACTGGCCGAGCCGGTGGTGGACCTGAGCGGGTACGACGAGCTGCTCTCGGAGGTGGCGTCATGAGCGCGGTCGAGCTGCCCGCGCTCACTTTGCTGCTGCGCGCGCTGAAGCTGGCCGCGATGGCAGAGCGCCACGAGGAGATCATCAGTCAGGCTGAGAGCGAAGGATGGGCCCAGGGGAAATGCCTGCGCGCGTTGGTCGATCTCGAACTCGCGCACCGCCGCACGAAACGAATCGAGCGGCTGCTGAAGGCGTCGGGGCTGCCAGCGGAGAAGACGCTCGCGACGCTGACCCTCGAGAAGCTTCCGAGCAAAGTTCGGCGGCAGTTGCCAGCGCTCTGCGAAGCGGGCTTCGTCGATCGCGCGGAGAACGTGCTCATCTTCGGACTCCCCGGGCGCGGGAAAACACACGTCGCGTGCGCGATCGGGCACGAGCTGATTCAGCGCGGCCACTCGGTGCTCTTCGTGTCCGCAGCGCTTCTGGTCCAGCGACTGCTCGTCGCGAAGAAGCAACTGGAGCTGGAGCAGGAGCTGAAACGGCTTGATGGCTTCGACGCGGTCTTGATCGATTAATGGTGAGTCCGCAGAAATGTGAAGTCGCCGCCGGCGTGGCCCCCGGGCAAGCGACTGGATGGGTTGAACTCCACATTACGAGTACGGGCTACGCCCTATAGAGCCGCAAGCCACTCGAGGATGGAGGCGTTGGCCCTCCAGGCGGCGGGAACTGATGACCTCTTCCCGATCGGCTTTGCTTTGGCGATCGCCTGCCGCTTCGTCTCGAGATCAACGGTCACATACCGGTTGGTGGTGTTGACGCTGGCGTGGCCGAGCCACCGGCCGATCGTCGCAAGGTCGACGCCCGAGTGCAGCAGATGAACAGCTGTGCTGTGGCGCATGCTGTGAGGATGGAGTCGCTTCCCGACGAGCGTCGGCGACTTGGTCTGCGCCCGCAGGCAGAGCTTGCGCAAGATGTAGCGAACGCCGAAACGAGTCAGGGGCTCGCGCCGATGATTTTGGAAGAGCGACTCACGTGAAGCGGGGTCGATGCCCTGCTGGACGAGGAAATCGCGCAAGACCTCAGCGGTCTCGGGCCAGAGTGGGCAGAGCCGCTCCTTTCTTCCTTTCCCGACGAGGCGCACCTGGAATGGGCGGACCAGTTGAAGGTCGAGCGGCCGAACGTCGAGGATTTCTTGAACCCGCGCGCCAGTGTTGAACATGGCGACGATCAGCGCGTAGTCACGCTGGCCGTCGGCCTTGTCCCGCTTGATCGCTCTGAGCACGGCCTGAATCTCTTCGTACTCGAGGTACTCGACTGCCCGAGTGCGCGAACGCTTGAACGGGATGGCGAGGATCCGCTGACAGGACTCCAGTTGCTCGGGCTGCCGAGTGGCGACGTGGCGAAAGAAGGAGTGGATCGCTGCGAGGCGCACGTTGCGGGTCGCCGGGGTGTTGCGTCGCTTCCTTTCCAGGTGCTGAAGAAAGTCGATCACCAGACGCGGTTGGACGTCCTCGATGTCGAGGTCCGTCAGGGGCTTCGCTCTGCGGCCGGCAAGGTAGCGAAGGAGAAGAGAGAGGCTGTCGCGGTAGCTGTGGATCGTGTGGGGGCTCATCCCGCGTAGACGTGGAAGATGGTCTGCGAAGAAATCGCGGAGCGCCCTAGCGAGCGAATTTGGGCGAGTAGCGGCGGTCATGGCCGCGCTCCGATCTGAGGAACAACCAGCGACGCGAAGTGACGCGCGAACCGCTCGCTGGCAGAGACCGCGAGCGGCTCGACGAAGGGCAGGTAGTGCTGGGTCGACGCGATCGAGACGTGGCCCATGTAGGCCGCGAGGAAGGGGAGCTTCGCCTGGACGTCGGCGCCAGCCCGGTACCAGCGCAGCAGTGCGTGAACGGCGAACGAGTGACGAAAGTCGTGAACTCGCGGCGTGCGACCGGCTGGGGTGCGGATCTTCGCGTCCTGCAAAAGCTGGCGAAGGCCGTGGGCGAAGCCGTGGCCCGAGTAGGCGCGGCCAGCCGCGGGGGTAGACCCCCACCAATTCACGAGCAGCGGTGCTTCTTCAGAAGTGCCGTGGCGTCGGCGTCGACGAATCGCGAGGTACGCCTCGACCTCCCGGGCGGCGTCGGGAGAGAGCGCGACTACGCGGGACTTGTAGAACTTCGAGACGCGGACGAGGAGCGTCCGCTCAGCCGGGTCGTAGTCACCGATCGTCAGCCGCAGCAATTCCCGGCGACGCAGGCCCGCCGTGTAGAGGAGGACCAGCCCGAGACGAAACACCTCTCTACGAAGCGGCGACCCGAACGTCGGCTCAAGCGTCGCCGTCGCCTTGAGCAAGCTCGCGACCTCGTGCTCGGCGAGGATGTACGGACGCGACGGCTGATGATTCCGCGGAAATTGAGTCTTGTCGGGAACAAAGCACCGCGGCTCCTTTCGTCGGCGGTAGAGGCACAAATTCCGCGCGATGCGCATCCAGTTGCGGCGGACGCCGGAGACGAGGTGGAGGTAGGTCCGGCACCAGCGTGCGAAATTATCGGGAGTGAGATCCGAGCGGCCGGAGCCGCGCCCGAACAGGAAGGTGTCGAGGTGCTCAAGGATCCTGCGTTCAGTGGAGTACCGCCTGCCCAGAGCCTCCTTCAGGTCGAGGTATCGCTGGATGGTGGGGCCGAGCACTGATCGGAACGATCGCTGCGCGCTCATCGGCGAACCGCCTTCGAACGAGCGGTGAGCGGAGCTGCCGGAAGTGGAAGCGCCACTTCACGGAGGTCTTCGATCGAGAGGCGCAGGTACACGCAGGTGGCCTCGGCGCTGCGATGACCGAGCAGGTCGCCAATGGTCTTGAGCGAAGTGCCCCGCCGGAGCAGGTGCACCGCGAGAGAATGCCGGAGGCAATGTGCCCCCTGAAAGGTGATCTCGAGACCACTCCTTCGAGACCAGGCTTGGAATGCCTCGCTCACCGCGGTGGGCTTGATTCGGCCGGCCGGCGCACGACACCGGAGGAAGACCTCGCGCAGGGGTAACTCAGGGCGTGCGCGGCGCAGATACGCACTCAGCGCCGTGCCGACCTCGTCAGTCAGCGGCAACAGCAAAGGGGTACCGGTCTTCCGCTGGGAGACGCGGAGAAGCCCCGAACGCCAGTCGATGTCGTCGAGCTTGAGGCTCGCGATGTCGCTGCTCCGCAGGCCGTAGGTGACGATGAGAAGGAAAATCGCGTAGTCACGTCGACCGGTCGGCAGCGCGCGGTCGATGGATCGCATGAACGCGCGAACAGTCTTCCAGGGGAGCGATCGTGGGAGCTTTTCACCGCGGTAGACCCGAGCGGTGTCGATCGCGACGTCGAGCCCGATCGGCGTCTCGCCCTCGGTGACCAGGAACCGAAGGAATCCTCGGAGCTGAGCAACGACGTGCTGAAGAGAGGGCCGACTGATCCGTCTTCCGGCACTGAGAACGAAAGCTTCAATGTCGTGTGGCGCGATCTCGGCGAGGCGCTTCGGCCGCTTCTCGTATCCGAGCTGCTCGAGGAAGCGTGACGCTGTGGCGGCATGCTGCGCGGCGGTGACCGCGACGAACCCGCGCACGTCGCGAAGAAACGCCGCATACGCCGCCGCCTTCGTCTCGACGCGATTGGGAGTCGCCGCCTCGAAGAAGCCAGTGGAGTCGAAGAACCGCTCCAGGCAACGAACCACCGCCGCTCGATCGATTGCGTCTTGCGAGTCCTTCGGAGCGCGAGCACGCAATCGCTCACGCGTCAGAGCAACGAGCGTCGAAACGCCCGCTCGGCGCAGGCAGTGATCAAGAGACGACGCGGCACGGAGGTGCCGTTGAATCGGAACCAGCGTGTACCCCAGGTCCTCCATCCAGGAGGTGTAGTCATCGAGAACCTCCCCGAGAACTGGCAGCGACGAATAACGAGCGTGGGCCCGCGGAAACACTTTCGAGAGCATCGAGAACTCCTCGGCAACGGTGCCGGAAGTGGCACGTCTCGAAGGTCTCGTAATGTGGAGTCGAACGCGAAGGGCCCACGCTCGTCCGGGGCCGCACCGGCAGCTCCACATTTCTGCGGACTCACCATTAATCGATTTATGTGGTGCTCCACATAAATCGATGACATTGGGTACATCCAGCAAGATCGCGAGGAGATGGAGGTGCTCTTCACCTTTCTGTCAGAGCGGTACGAGCGGCGCAGCGTGCTGATCACCAGCAATCTGGTTTTCTCTCAGTGGGATCGGATCTTCAAAGACCCGATGACGACGGCGGCGGCGATCGACCGGGTCGTGCACCACGCCCAGATCCTCGAGATGACGGGCGGGAGCATCCGCGACGAGGAAGCCAAGAGTCGAGCCGACGCCGAGAAGAAGACGCCGAAGTGAAAGGACAGCAAGTGAGCCGAAACCGCCGCGACTCGATTTGGGGCTCTCGACGAGAAGAACGAGGGCTCTGGCTGCCCGCACAAGCGACGATCACCACCTGGGTGCGACGTCAGGTGCCCCCGAACAGCCGGTCCTGGAGGCCTGCATGAATCCACAGGGAGTCCACAGGTTTTGAGTCTCCCCCGGACCCCCTCAACAACGACAACTACGACTACGACGAAGAGAGATCAGACGATCAACCCGATGGGGAGAAATAGATGTCGCCACGGGGGAGAAATAGTTGTCGTTGAGCAGACATCCGAAAAGTTGCTCGTGGAGGTCGTAGGCGACGAGGGGCGCAAGTGCCCGAAACTGCGAGGGGGGCGCGACCGCACTGACGTCATAGGGTGGCTCGCGGGAGGCGAGCATGTCGCAGCAATTCGGTCACGGCCGGGCTGGCGTCGTAGGGCGGGTCAGAAATCGGTGTCGTCGGGGTAGCTGAGTTGGTGGCTGGGGACGGCATCGCTGGAACCGGTGGGGCAGTCGACGCGGCTGGATTCGCCGCCGCCCCATTCACCGCAGGTGGCAGCTTGGCGCTCGAAGTGCCAGGCACCATCGCCATCGTCGGTGGCGTGTTGATGATGGCCAATGGTACCGGCAACATCATTGCCGGCCAGCAGGCCAAGCCCACGAAAGGTTCGCCTCAGGC
>JANOHG010000142.1:0-2022 GCA_031406375.1 Archangiaceae bacterium
ACGCGATCGACAGCAACAAGGTGAGCCGCGGGCGCTCGAGGCGTTTCTTCGCTTCTCGACGCAGGACGGCCACCAATAACGAGACTTACTTCTTCTTCAGGCGTCGCGAGCGCTTCTCGAGCTTTTGGAACACCGACTTCAGACCTTCGGGCACTTCGTTGAAACGAACGCCAATCTGGCTGAACACCGACGCCATCGGATTACCGGGAACTGCCCAGGTGACCCGACCGCGGAAGGAAATCTCTTTGTCGTCGACGAGAAAGTACCCATCGACTTGCGACCCTGGCAGGAAGACCTGCGGCAGCTCGGCAGAGAAGCCTCCCCGCGAAACGTCGGCGGTGAGAGCAGGGAGCCTGCGGCCCAGCGAGAGCGGCAGGCGGAGGCTGCGGCGGAGCGTCGTTCGGCGTGTGGTCATGGTGGAAGGACGGTGACACAGGCCTGTCGCACGGCAATTTTTCTGCTTTGGATTGCTACGGTGACGACCGACGGATCATCTCCGTTCTCGAAGGGCCTGAACCTTTGCGCCAGGACGCGAGTCCGAGACATCGGGTGGCGACCGTCGCCTTCGCTGCCTCGAACGGACCAGCAGTGCGCCGCCGACCAGCATCACCAGCACGACCATTGGCATTCCACCGCTGCTGCTGCACCCCGAGTCGCCTTCCACCACTCCAAGCGATTGCGGGTTTGGGTTGTACCGATTTCCGTTGGTGTTCGGTGTTCCGTTGCTCGACGCGGGTCGCCCTGCATCTGGGCCGGCCGGCTGACCCGCATCGGCTGGCTGACCCGCATCGGGAACTGGCATCCCGCCAACGCCCACCATCACATTCAACGTGCTCATCGCTGCGCCGTCACCGTCGGGGTTATTGTTGTTGTTGCTCGAGAGCCCAGCGACCATCAGGGTGAAGGGCCCCTGGGTCAGGGGTGCCTTGACCAAGAAGGTGAAAGCCGCGCTTCCTGCAGCGAATGCTTTCGACGCCGAATGAACGACCTCTCCGTTGAGCACCTTGCTGCCGGGCCCCGCGGTAAAAACCGCGCTGCCCGAGTTCGCCCCGCTCAACGACGCATCGATTCCCGCGTTGACTCCCGCGCCACCGGTGATGGTCACCGTGTAGTTGCCGGTAGCACCTGCCGCCAGCGCCACCGGGCCAGTCAGCGCAACGGTCGGAACCGTTCCTCCCGAGTGACAGCTGGTGCAAATCGAGCTGCCTCCCTTTCCTGAGAACCCCGAGATGCCCTCCGGGGTCGCGGTTGCACTGAACGGCAAGGCGAGGACCACGAGCAACACGGCCGATTTCACACACCAGCGGCATTCCAAGCGCCGTGCCGTCCTGTTGTCGCGCCATCTGGCTGAAACGACTTCTGCTCGAGCCAGCAGCCAGCCGCAGTGCGAGCGCACAAGCGTATTCACATCGACCACCGGAGTATTCACATCGAGCACCGCAGCGCTCCCAATCCTGCTAACTCACGTCAGCCATGAGTCCTTTGGTGACTTCGTTGCTGTTGGCGGTCGGCTTCGGCTTCTTTGGTTACACGATGTTGGGGCGGGTAAAGGCGATGTTGAGCCTGAAACCCGACCCGAGCCGTTTCACGCGCATCCCTGAACGCATCGACGCGCTGATGAAGTTTGGTCTGGGTCAGAAGCGCATGGTCGACCCTGAAGAGTTCACGCCTGGCGTAATGCACGCCCTCATCTTCGGCGCGTTTCTCATCGTGCAACTGCGGACAATCATGATGTTCGCGATGGGGTTCTCGACGACCGCCATCGCAGTGCTGGGAAATCTCAATCACCCGTTTTGGGCTGAGCATTCCGCGCTCTCGACGGCGTACTCGGGCTATCTCGTGCTCAAAGACGTCGCCGCCGGCTCAGCCGTCATCGGGGTGGTGTACTTCATGTTTCTTCGATTGGTGGTGAAGCCAGATCGCCTCACCCGCTCGAAAGAAGCGATGCTGATTCTCGGCTTCATCGGCGGCCTGATGGTGACCGAGTTCGTCTTTGGCGCGACCCACCTGCGCGAGCAGGGC
>JANOHG010001129.1:0-2681 GCA_031406375.1 Archangiaceae bacterium
GCCAAGATCTCGCGCGACCTGCGCGCCGGCGTCGCCGTTCTGCCCAAGGGCATGTGGATGCACCACAGCCGCAACGGCCACACCGTCAACTCGCTGATTCCCGAGGGCGTCGCCGACCTCGGCGGCCAGGCCGCCTACAACGACGCCCGCGTCCAGATCGAGCGCGTGCATGATGAGGCCTGAGTTCATCGGGTAGTCGCAGCAGCAGCCGGTCGTGACGCGACCGTCACCGGACGGTGACGTGTTTGGTACGCCAGCTTCACCTGATTGCGATGTGCCGCCCGTAGATCACGTGCGCAATGATGTTCCAGACATGGGAAATTCAGGCTGATCCAGCGCGGAGCCAACGCCTTGCGGCCGCCGCGCTCGCGGCGCTGGGCGTGCTCACGGCGATGTTCGCTGTGGTGGTGTTGATGCCGCCGGGGGTCGCCGACCGGCCCACAGAGCCTGCGATCGTGGTCGCCTTTCGTCCGCCTTCAGAAGTGAAGAAGGTGCAGGTCCTCAAGGCGATTCCGCCGCCGCCTAAAGTCGTCAAGCCCAGGCCTCCTGCTCCGGTGGATGCTCTGCCGATGCTCGCGAATCCGGTACCTGCGCCGGCTGCGGCGGCGATGGTGGCGCCCAAGGCGATGCCGACCGAGCGCCCACCCGAGACGACCGCCAACAACGCAGTTGCAGAGGCGATCATCGCAGTGGGTGGAACTGGCGATGGCTCGGGGACGGGAAGCGGCGAAGCAGAATCACCTGCTCCGGTGGTCGCGAGCGCTGGTCTGTCGGGTCCGATCAACCTTCCTGAGGATGCTGAGCCGGCCGAGCCCAACGAAGACAACGGGATGCCCGAATATCCCGAGAGCGCTCGCACGATCGGCCAGGAATCGGTGGTGATTCTGAAGGTGGTGATCGAGAGCGACGGCCGGGTGGGAAGGATTCAGGTGATGAAAGGGGAAGAGCCGTTTCTCGCCGCAGCGCTCAATGCCGTGAAGTCGTGGACCTATGAGCCCGCGAAGCTCGATGGAAAAGCGATCTCGATCTACAAAATTATCAAGTTGCCATTTCGCTTGCGCAATGACTGAAGCACAGGAGGTTGTCTATGTTTGATTTGACCAAGATCGTTGCCAATATGGGATTGCCCGCACAGGTGATTGCCTTTGTTCTGCTTGCGATGGCGGTGGGCTCGTTGGCGATCTTCTTCGAGCGCCTCTGGGCCTTCGCGCGTTCCCGGAGCGCCTCGAAGCGCTTCGCCGAGATCGCCCGGGGAGTTCTCGAGAGCCCGCGTCCAGAAGAGCTGGTCGAGCGCGCGGCCGCCGCGCGTTCTTCTCACCTTGCCCAGCTGCTTGCGACGGGTATGAAGACTTTCACCGAAATGCAGCACAAGCCCGGCAGTCTCAGCCCGCTCGAGGCGACGCGGCGTGCGCTGTTGCGAAAGAACGAAGCGCTGGCCGCGGACGTACGGCGCGGAATGTCGGTGCTCGCTTCGGTCGGGTCGGTGGCTCCATTCGTTGGCTTGCTCGGCACGGTGATGGGAATCATCGAAGCGTTCGAAGGCATCGCGAAGGCGGGGTCGGGAGGTCTGGGCGCGGTCTCGGCCGGAATCAGCGAAGCGCTCGTCGAGACGGCGTTCGGGCTGATGGTCGCCATCCCCGCGGTGCTTGCGTACAACCTGCTGGCGACTCAGGCCGAAGGCATTTTGCGAAACCTCGAACAGGGAAGGGGAGAGTTCCTCGACTTCGTCGAGAACCGATTCGGAAAGGGAAATGCTCCCCATGTCTGAGATTGACGAGAACGCTCCGAGATCTTTCGGCGCCGCGATCAGACCGGAGATCAACGTCACTCCGTTGGTGGACATCGTGCTGGTGCTGTTGATCATCTTCATGGTCGTCGCGCCTCAGATGGAATCGGGCGCGAGCGTCGAGCTTCCGACGATGTCGAACCCGGACAAGAACCCGCTCGAGCAGGACAGCGAGCCGACCAACCTGTCGTTGGCGAAGGACGGCGCGCTCTACTTCGACAAGGTGCCCGTCGCCGCCGAGAATCTCGAGAACCTGTTGCGAGCGTTTCGCGAGAAGAAGCCAGACGCGAAGCTGGTGCTCAAGGCTGATCGCGAGGCTGGCTACGGCAAGGTCCGAGCGCTCTTCAAGCTGTGCCAGACGCTCGGGTTTCCGGGAGTGTCGCTGCAGGTCATCGACCGACAGAACCAGAACGCAGGGAGCTGACAATGTCCTTCGACGTGGGTGGCTCGAAGCCCGGGCAGATTGTGCCGCAGATGAACGTCACGCCGCTGGTTGACGTGGTGCTCGTGTTGTTGATCATCTTCATGGTCGTCACCCCGCTGCTCACCCGGCAGGCGTGGATGAATGTTCCTCCCGCAGCGAAGAACGAGGTCGCCCAACCGACGGCCGATGGTCCAGTTCCGGTGGTGGTGACCGTGGACGCGGCGGGAATAGTTCGAATCAACGCCGAGGTGGTTACGCGCAGCGCGCTCGTCTCGACCGTGCAGGGGATGCTGAACGCGCGTGCTGACAAGATCGTGTTCTTCGATGCCGCCTCTGACACGCCCTATGAGAAGGCGGTCGAGATCCTCGACGCGCTGAAGGGCGGAGGGATGAACACCATCGCCGTGCTCGCCGACGCCCTGCCCGAAAGCTAGCCGGCTGGCCGAGGTTCGGCCGCGATCGATCGCGAGA
>JANOHG010000162.1:0-3647 GCA_031406375.1 Archangiaceae bacterium
GTCTTTTTCTGCTGCATGCGTCAGCGGACCCAGCACATTGGGTCCACCCAGCTCGCCCATGCTGCGGGCACACACCTCGCGCACTTCTGCCGCGGCGTCCCTTTGTAAGGCTCGACCCATCGGCACGACCGCGCGGATGTCACCCAATGACGCCAGCGCGCGCGCCGCGGCCAGTCGAACCTCTACCGCGCTGTGCTCGAGCAATGCGATGAGCGCGGGGATCTGTGCGGTGAGGTGGTGGGCGGCGCTCGCGTTGATCGCGGCGCGAAGGGCGGTCGGTTCCACGTCGCGCAAAGCCTCGCCGACCCACTGTGCGGCCTCGGGAACACGCGGAATCTGCGCCAGCGCATCGAGCGCGGCAGCCCGCAGTCGAGGAGACTTCGAGGCCAGCGCCCGCTTCACTTCCCCCAACGCACCTGCCCCCGCACACCCGCCGAGTGCAACGATCGCTGCGCACCGCACCATTTCATCGAGCCGCACGTCTGCCACCGCGGCCTTTAGCGTCGGCTCGCATTCCTCGGCATCCGAGCGCCCAAGGAACTGTGCCCACTTCGCTCGCGCCGAACTGGAAAGTTTCACCGTTGGGTCGAGCTTCTTCTTTCCGTAGCTGCCCAAGGTCAGCCCTTCGCCGCGCGCAAGCGCCCGCGCGGCGAAGGGCTGAATCGAAGGGTCAGGATCATCGAGCAGTTTCTCGAGCTCGAGCGCTCCAAGCGGGCCAATCGCCGAGAGAATCGAGATCGCTTCTTTTCGGTCGTTGAGTGCTTCAGTCGGCTTCAGACGGGGGCGTTGCGCGTCGAGCGTCACCGCCCACACCGCAAGCAACCGGTTGACTCGCGCGGCATCCGGCTCTTTGGCCGACCTCAACAGCGCAGCGCCCGCAGCTGGGCCGCCCGAAGTGGCGTCTTCTACCAACAGCAGCGCGGCGGCCGCGTCGGTTTCTACGGGGCGGGTCGCCATCGCGTTGAGCACCGCGCGCGCCGCAGAGATTTCGAGAAACGCCGAAAGGTGAATCAACGCCTCGTGACGCGTTATCGGGTCCACCGAGTACAGCTCGACCTCAAGCGCCCTGCGCAGCTCGTCGCGCTTGTTCCAGCACAAGGCGGCGGCCGACGGGCCCATTGAACCCGCCACCTGCAGCATCGTCCCCGTGCTCTGCTTGCGACTGCCCGCCAGGTGAACGGCGGTCAGGCAGGGTAGAGTGTCGCGGCCCTCCATTATCCAGCGCGCCAACTCGCGCATGTCGCTAAAGCCGCGCGTCGCCATCGCGCGAATCGCCCCCCACCTGACCTGCCAGTCAGGGTCCTTGACGATTTCTTCGAGGACGTCTTGCCGGGTCGGTTCATCCTTGAGCGCAGCTGCCCACGAGCCGCGATCATTCGTGCCGTCGGTCAAGCAGCGGCCGCACAAGACCGTTTGCTGCTTGGAATCCTTCAGATGGCGGATGCAGGCGTTCTTGCAGCGGGCTCCAAACGCAAGGCTCTGGGCCGCAGCAGGTGTCGCGAACAGCCAAAGCCCAATCGCGAGGCAGAACCAGCGCATGGAGGGTGCTGATGGTAGCGTCTTTGAACGAACAGCATGCGCACGATCTCAGTCTTCTTCTTGTTGTCGTTCGAAGTCTTTGCAGGCAGTGCAACCGAACTAAAGGCCGTCTCGAAACGCGGGCAGGCTTCCGCGCTCGTCAATGAAGTGGCCGCCGGGGCGGCCAACCCAAACACCATCGTCAACCGCGTCAAACACCTGGGCGAAGAGGCGTTCGTTTCCCACGAGCTAAGCAGTCTGCTCCAAAAGGAAGCCCACCTCGACAAGCGCAGGTTGATTGCACAGGTCATCGCAGGCCTTGGTCACGCCCGCGGTGAGATGGGGTTGCTCGCGCTGCTCACCGATGAGGACCCGCCGCTGAGAATGTACGCCGCACAGGGGCTGGGTCGCATGCGCAGCAAAGCAGCTGGGCCGCGTTTGGCGCTGGCGCTCGCCGACCCCACGCTCGGGGTTCGGCGCGACGCTGCGCGCGCCCTTGGGCTGCTGGCTGAGCCAACCCACGGGCCGATGCTTGCCAAGGCGGTTAAGGTCGAAGGCGAGCCCGACGCACGGTCGGCAATGCTGGTGGCGATCGGGCAGGTACGAGACAAGAAGCAGGTGGCGGTGCTCGAAGCGTTTCTCACCCATTCGTCCCAGAGCGCCCGCTATAGCGCGGCTGCAGGCCTGTGCCTTCTCGGAGCGCCCTCGGGCCAGAAGTTCGCTCGCACCCAATTGGCGTCGAAAGATCGGTATGAGCGGATGCAGGGCTTGATGCTTTTCGAAGGCGCGAAGGCGACGGCGGCAGCACCAATTATCGAGCCGCTGCTCGCGGATCCAGATCGTGCGTTGCAGGCAACGGCGGCGCGGATCCTGTACCTGGGGGGCGACGAGACCAAGCTCGATTGGCTCGTGCTCACCAGCTTCCACGCCGTCGGCGAAGACCGGTTGCCGTATGAGAAAGAGCTCGAAGCGTTGCGCTTGGCAGATGATCAACGTCTTTCGATTCTTCGCAAAGCCGGCATCAAATGAACGCTTGGCTCGTCGCGCTTTTTCTCTTCGCTGCGCCGCCTCATCCATCGATGTTCACGGCCGAGCCCGCGGAGCCATTGAGCGCCCGGCTCGAGGCCGCCAGCGCGACGTTGCTCGGTGTGGCCTATGTCGTTTCGCCGCTGGGCGAAGGCGCCGGCAAGGACCCTGATCCGCTCATTCGATACGACGCGGTCGACTGTTTGACCTTCGTTGAAGAGGCCATCGCACTGAGCCTGGCGACCTCGAAGGAGGCAGTGCTGCCGCTGCTGACCCGCATTCGCTACGAAAGCGAGAGCCCAAACTTCGAGACGCGCAACCACGTGATGGAAGCGCAATGGATCCCCAGCAACTTGAAGAAGGGTTTCCTCAAGGACATCACCCGAATGGTGGGAGGTGAGCGGACGGTGAGGGTGAAGAAGAAGCTCGACCAAGTGGCCTGGAGCTCGAAAAGCGGTGCGTCGCTGGGGCTGAGCTTCGAAGGGCAGCGGCGCGGCGAGTTCGAGTGGGATCTGATTCCTGCGCCCGCCGCGCAAGAGCTCCTCAAGGCCGCTCCAACCGGAACGGTGGTGGTGGTGGTGCGGGCCGACCGCCCGAAGATGGTGACCCGCGTCAGCCACATCGGCTTTTTGATTCACACGCCCAAGGGGCTCTTTCTTCGGCACGCCTCACGCAGTTTTCGAAAAGTCGTCGATGAACCGTTGGCCAACTACCTGGGTCGTAACCTCGCCTACGCGAAGTGGACGGTGGAAGGCGTCAGCCTCTACGCGGTGCAGGCGGTGCCTGCCCGGTAAGTTGAACGGGTCGCTACTCTTTGGCGGGTGTCTCGCC
This sequence comes from Archangiaceae bacterium, assembly GCA_031406375.1. GTDB lineage: Bacteria > Myxococcota > Myxococcia > Myxococcales > Myxococcaceae > JAGSPQ01. Next base: position 3,376 of record JANOHG010000162.1, read on the forward strand.
CGACAACGCCTCTTCTTCGGCGGCCCGGGCGTTGACCGTACCTTCTTTCTCGATGCTCTCGAGCTCAAGCTCGATAATCTTCGCCGCGCGTTCGATTTCGATGTTGGGAACGAAGAGTTCGAAGAACCCAGACTCGGTGGGCTCGAACGACGCAGAGGACGCCGCCCCGCGCGCGCGCACGAAGGCGTCGATCTTCTCCTCGCGCAGAACTTCGACCAGCCGTTCGGCGGTCAATGGATCTTCGGTCGTCCGAACGATTGAGAAGCCGTCAG
>JANOHG010000186.1:0-6292 GCA_031406375.1 Archangiaceae bacterium
AACACCCCGCGCAAGCTCAATACGATCATCACCCTCAAAATCGGCGAAGCAAGCCACATGGTGATGCTGAAGGATTACCAGCAGGATCCAGTCACCCGCGCGCTGCTCCACGCGGACTTCATCGACGTGCGCGAAACCGACCAGGTGCGCGTGAATGTTCCCCTCGTGCTGGTCGGCAAAGCGGTTGGCGTCGCCGACGGCGGCATTCTCTCGCAGCAGCGCCGCGAAATCGAAGTCTACGCGCTGCCCAACGCGATCCCCGAGAAGATCGAAGTCGACGTCACCGCGCTCAAGGTCGCGCAGGCGATGCACATCAATGACGTGAAGATGCCCGAAGGCGTCACGCTCAAGTCACACGTCAACTTCACCGTCGCGATCGTCGCGATCCCGGAAGCCGAAGTGATCGCAGCAGTGGTGGCCCCAGTGGTCGCAGAAGGCGCAGCAGCAGGCGCAGCGGCAGGTGCAGCTCCTGGCGCAGCTCCTGGTCAGGCTCCAGCGGCGGGCGACAAGGGCGCTCCGGCAGCGGGCGGCAAGGCAGCTCCGGCAGCCGCTGCACCGAAGAAGAAGTAGGCCGCTTCTTCGCTTCAGGTTTCAATTCCGCGGGCTGCCAGCAGGTGGTCCGCGGTTTTTTTCTTTGATCGGGTGCACGCGTGAAGATCATCTGCGGCCTTGGAAACCCCGGGCGCGAGTACGAACGGCACCGGCACAACATCGGCTTTCAGGTGCTCGACGTGCTGGCCGCGCGGTGGAAAGCGACCTTCAACACCCACAAGTTCGACGCCGAGGTGTCGAATGCGTCGTTTGCCTCGCACAAGGTGCTGTTGCTCAAGCCACAGGCCTTCATGAACATCTCAGGCCAGTCGTTGGCGGCCGCTGCGCGGTTCTACAAGGTCACCCTCGAGGAAGTGCTGGTGGTGCATGACGAGCTTGACCTTCCGTTTGGCCGGCTGCAGCTCAAGCCTGGAGGCGGCAGCGGCGGCCACAACGGGCTCAAGAGCATCGCCTTGTCGTGGGAACAGGATTACGCGCGGCTGCGGTTCGGAATCGGCCGCCCACCCGCGCCAGGCCCGGATCGCGTCGTCGGCCACGTGTTGTCGAACTTCAGCTCGGAAGAACAGCCTTTGCTCGCAGCGGCGATTGTGCGCGCAGCCGAGGGAGCTGAGGCGTGGACGCGCGAAGGGATGCAGAAGGCGATGAACGGCTTCAACCGGAAAACGTGAGCAAACGGGTGTTTGACCCGAGCGCCGTGCACGGCTAATTGCAGTGCTTCGCACCGGGGAGCCCATCTTCGAAGGGCTGAGAGGCTGGTGGTCCCAGCCGACCCGCTGAACCTGATCCGGGTCATGCCGGCGGAGGAAGTGCCTTGACGAAGAAAAATGCGCTGAGAGTTGACGATGCCGCGCTCGCAGGAATCACGCGAGCGCCCCTTCCTGGCTCGACGAAGATCTACGCGAGAGGCCAGCTGAACCAGACCCTGCGGGTTCCGTTTCGTCAGATCGCGCTCAGCCCGACCCACCACGCCAACGGGCGCACCGAAACCAACCCCCCGGTGGTGGTCTACGACACGTCGGGCCCGTTCACAGATCCCACCGCGACCATCGACCTGCGTCGCGGCCTCGAGCCCCTGCGCGAGTCGTGGATTACCGGGCGCGGCGATGTCACTGCGCTGCCGCAGCTCACCAGCGAGTACGGTAGGGCGCGCCTTGAAGATCCGCGGCTGGATGCGCTGCGCTTCCACACCCGGCATCGTCCCTACCGCGCGAAGTCGGGCAGCGTCACCCAGATGACGTACGCCCGCCGCGGGCAGATCACCCCCGAAATGGAATTCGTCTCGATTCGCGAGAACGCGCGGCGCGAGACGCTGTACGGCCACCAGCATCCGGGCGATGCGTTGGGAGCGGCAATCCCACGCGAAATCACCCCTGAGTTCGTGCGCGAAGAGATCGCACGCGGGCGGGCGATCATCCCCGCCAACATCAATCACCTCGAGCTCGAGCCGATGATCATCGGCCGCAATTTCCTGGTGAAGATCAACGCCAACCTCGGCAACTCGGCGGTCACCTCATCGATCGAGGAGGAAGTCGAAAAGATGGTGTGGGCGACGCGGTGGGGCGCCGACACGGTCATGGATCTGTCGACCGGCGCGAACATTCACGAGACGCGCGAGTGGATCTTGCGCAACAGCCCCGTGCCGATTGGAACGGTGCCTATCTACCAGGCGCTCGAGAAGGTCGGTGGGAAGGCCGAAGACCTCACCTGGGAACTTTACCGCGACACCTTGATTGAGCAGTGCGAGCAAGGAGTCGACTACTTCACCATCCACGCCGGAGTCCGCCTCGCCTGGGTCCCGCTGACTGCAAAACGGCTGACCGGCATCGTGTCCCGAGGTGGCAGCATTCTCGCCAAGTGGTGTTTGGCGCACCACAAGGAGAACTTCCTCTACACCCGCTTCGAAGAGATCTGCGAAATCATGAAGGCCTACGACGTGAGCTTCTCACTGGGCGACGGACTTCGACCTGGCTCGATCGCCGACGCCAACGATGAAGCGCAGTTCGCCGAGTTGAAGACCTTGGGTGAGCTGACACAGATCGCCTGGAAGCACGAAGTGCAGACGATGATCGAAGGGCCAGGCCACGTTCCGATGCACATGATCAAAGAGAACATGGAAAAGCAGCTGCGCGATTGCGACGAAGCGCCTTTCTACACGCTGGGGCCGCTGACGACGGACATCGCTCCTGGTTATGATCATTTCACCAGCGGAATCGGAGCGGCGATGATCGGCTGGTTCGGCACGGCGATGCTCTGCTACGTGACGCCCAAAGAGCACCTCGGGCTCCCCAACCGTGACGACGTGAAGGAAGGGGTGATCACCTACAAGATCGCCGCTCACGCCGCGGATCTCGCCAAAGGGCACCCAGGCGCCCAGCAACGGGACAACGCGATGAGCAAGGCGCGCTTCGAGTTCCGCTGGGAAGATCAGTTCAACCTCGCGCTCGATCCCGAACGGGCGCGCGCCTTCCACGACGAGACGCTGCCAGCCGAGGGCGCAAAGACGGCCCATTTCTGCTCGATGTGCGGGCCACACTTCTGCTCGATGAAGATCACCGAAGAGATCCGCGCGGCTGCGGCGGAAGGCATGGCCTTGAAGTCGAAAGAGTTCCTCGCTTCTGGCGCGCAGCTCTATCAGGCGCCCCTGGAGAAAGTGGGTTAGTCGGGCGGGGGGCTTCCCAGCCCGAACGCTGCCTTGAGCACCCGATGCAGCCGGCCTGCTGCGTCTTCCTGCGAGAGCGGGATATTGGCGACGAGCACCTCGCGCAGCATCTGCACGTTCGAGGCAGAGGTGACGAAGTCGACGGTGATCGCTATTTTGCCATCGCCCTGCGTGCACAAGGAACAATCACGGACGCCATCGAAGTGGATGATCAGCGTGCGGGGGTGACTTGCGAAGGCGGTTGAGAAGTCGAGCCGCAAGCTCGCGGTTCCAAAGTTGAGCACAAAGCGCCGTTGTCGTCGGGCCCGCTGATCCAGCTGGAGCGCGGTGAAGAAAGCGAGGCCCGTTAACAGCGCGCAGCCTCCCACCGTTTCAGTCGAGGCATCGGTGAGCAACCCGCCGATTGTCCCTAGGCCGAAAGCGACACCCAAAAGCACCACAGCCGAGAACGACACACCCCGCTGGAGGCGATCGGCCTCGCCGATAAGCATCGACGGCTCGTAGCGCAGCTGTATGTCGCCCAGCCGCTTTGGCGCGGGGTTCTGGGCGAGGGCTTCTTCGAAGCGCCCCGTCATTCGTCCCCCTTACACCTTCAGGCGAACAGACGCCCGTGCGGCCTGTCTGGCTGGTAAGGGGTGGACTGCTGGGCCTCGATTTTCTGGGTGACCGATGCCGCGAATGAGCAAGTCGACGATTCTTCCTCGATGATCGAGATCCGCGCGGCACATTCAGACGATCTTGCGCAGGTGTCGAAGCTCGCGGCGGCGCTGGTACGGCTGCATCACAAATGGGATCCGAAGCGGTTCATGCTGATCGAGCCACTCGAGCAAGGCTACCACCGGTTTTTCGGAAGCCAGCTGACCGATGGAGACGTCGTCCTTTTGATCGCCATTCGCGACCACATCATCGTCGGCTACGTCTACGGAGGCATCGAGCCGCGGAACTGGAACGCGCTGCTCGATCGTTGTGGAGCTGTTCATGACATCCACGTCGACGAGAGCGTGCGCAAGCAAGGAGTCGCATCGAAGTTGATGGAGGCTGCCTGCGAGAAGCTCAAGGCGTTGGGCGCGGCGCGGGTGGTGTTGATGAGCGCGCAAGCCAACGCGGAAGGCCAGCGCCTGTTTGAGAAGCTCGGGTTCCGCCGAACGATGGTTGAAATGACCCGCGAGCTGTAGTTGGCCCCTGGGTTAACTTCCGGCTATGGGGTTTTTCACGAAGACCAAGGGGGTCGCGATCATTCGCCAGGTGACGCAGCTGACACCAAGGTCTGTCTGCGCGGATGAAGCGCTGGCGACAGGTCCGGAAGCAATGAAGGTCAAAGAGGATCTTCGCACGGTGTTGAAGACGTGGGTCACGCTCGGCCGTTCGGAATACAGAGCCCAAGAGGCACAGACTGCGCAGTTGAAGATCGACGCGCTTGGTCCGAGCCGTTGATCGCATCACGCAAAGCGAGCCTGGGCGTGATCTTCGGGGTCGTGTTCCTCGACCTGCTCGGCTTCGGAATTCTGATTCCGCAGCTGGGCGTGTACGCGGTGCAGTTCAACGCGTCGGCGCTCGAAGTGGGGATGCTCGTCTCGGTGTATTCGCTGATGCAGTTTCTGTGCGCTCCATTCTTCGGGCGTCTGTCGGATCGCGTCGGGCGACGCCCAGTCTTGCTGATCACGATGTTGATCTCCTTCTGCGCCTACGTGTTGTTCGGGCTCGCCGAATCGATGTGGGTGCTGTGGATCTCGCGAGTCACCTCGGGCATTTCGGGCGCCAACATCTCGGCGGCGCAGGCGTACATCTCGGACATCACCACCGCTGAGAATCGCGCGAAGGGCATGGGAATGATCGGCGCAGCCTTCGGGCTCGGGTTCGTGCTCGGGCCTGCGGTCGGAGGAATCCTCGGCAGCTGGCACGGCAACGCAGCGATCGGAGCCGTGTGTGCCGGCCTCACGCTGCTGAACTTGATCTTCGCCTTCTTCTTTCTGCCCGAGTCGCGAACCGCGGGCGCGCGAAACGAGCCACGCTCGGCACGCATCTCGCTGCTCGCAAGGGTTCGCACTCCTGGCGTTGGGGTGGTGCTGGCGCTCAGCTTCCTCGTCACCGCCGCGTTCGCGCAGGTCGAAGGGACGTTTTCTATCTACTTGCTGACCCGCTTCGTCTCGCCTGGCGCGGACGTGACCGCGTCGCTGTTCGACCTGTCGGCGCGCGTCGATGAGGCCGTGCTCAAAAAGGCCTCGCTGCAGGCGGGGTTGCTGTTCACGATGATCGGAATCGTCAGTGTGATCATTCAAGGAGGCCTGATCGGCCGGCTGCGCGCACGGTTTGGCGAGGTGCGATTGGTGCGGGGCGGCCTGCTAATCTTCGGGCTGGGAGTGATCTTGATTCCTCTCGCGCCGTCGTACGGGTGGATGTTCCCTGCGGTAGCGGTGACCTCGTTGGGCTCGTCGCTCACCAACCCGTCGCTGTCCTCGTTGATGTCGCAGCTGTCGCCGCCGGATCGCCAAGGAGAGCTGCTGGGCACGTTTCAATCGATGAGCTCACTGGGGCGAATCGTTGGCCCTTCGCTGGGCGGGCTGTGGTTCACACTCTTCAATCCGGGAATGCCGTTCTTCGTCGCGGGAGGAATGCTGTGGCTTTCGGCCCTGGTGGCGTTGCGGCTGCCGTACCCGTCGCGCGCGACGGGGAAGACCGCATGAGTTGCCGAGAAATCGCCCGGTAACGACGCGAGCGGTCAAATCAAGTCGTGCGCATTTACAAGGTCCACAGTCGCACAGCATCGACCACACCCTGCGACGTGTGGCTTTGACTCCCTTCAGGCGTTTGTCGGTAGTATTTACCCGCATGCAGCCTAACCGCAGCGTGAACCAGACTCTGGTGAATTGGGCTGCACCGACTCACCCTCGGCTGCGGCGCGACCTCATCGCCAAGCGAAACGAGGCGAAACTATGTGAGCTTCGCGTGCAGGGGTCTTCAACGTGTTGTCTCATGTATGACTTCGAGTTGGTGCTCGCCTCGAAGATGGACGGCAAGCTCAGCTTGGAGGATCTGGCCGAAGCGGCGCGGAAGCTGTCGCTGCCGGCCGGCATCGTCGAG
>JANOHG010001136.1:0-2660 GCA_031406375.1 Archangiaceae bacterium
GAAGGAAGTGACGGTTCCGGTGCTGTTGGTGGCAGGAATCAAAGACCTGCTCGCCCCGCCACAAGCGGTGCTGCCGACGAAGGCGCTGCTGGGGGGCCCGGTCGAATACGTGCTGCTGTCACGTGCCCACGGCTTCAGCGCCGACTACGGACACGGAGACCTCACGCTGGGTCGGCAAGCGCCGGACGAGGTGTTTCCGAAGGTGGCTGAGTTCCTCGAGCGTCACGCCGAAGCCCATCGCTGATTTCATGGCTGACGCCCAACGGCGCCATCAGCACGCGTGACTTCAGGGATTGAGCGCATGCTCGAGCTTGCGCACTGCGGCGGCGGCAGCATCGTGGCCGCACTCGTCGTCATTGGCGCTGCCTTTCCTTTTCGGAAGCTCGCGCAGCTTCTTCAGCGCCGGCAATGCGTCGAGCGAGCGCAGTTCGCCCAGCCGCGTCGCCGCAACCGCGCGAATCCGACAGTCGTTGCTCGCCAATGACAACGCGTAGCGTTCGACCAGTCGAAGCCCCTGCCCTGCGTACTCGAGATCCGTCAGCCGCAGTGCCCCCCACTGCGCCTTGCCTGGCTGAGCGCTGGCGATTTTCTGCAAGCCCGGCAACGTCGAGCTTCGTGGCCAGGCGGCAATCAACTTCCGAACCGCGTTCGATTCCTTCGGCCCGAAGTCTTCACACAGGCCGCGAACGAAATGCAGCTCAAGCGGCACCCCTTCGCGGGGCGCGAGCGCGGCGAAGAGCTCGGCCTCGTCGTCGTGGCGGCTCACCTGGTGCAGCGCCGCCGCGCGCAGCATCACCATCGCTGGCATCTTCGCCAAGTCGCCGGCGTCGTCGATGACCTGCAGCGCCTCGGATCCTCGGTTCGCGTCGAGCAACCTTCGGACGACGCGCTGGGGATCATTGAAGTACAGCAGCGCAGCCAGGCCGGTTGCCAAGGCGACGGTCGCGACGCCTGCCAGCACCCACGGCCAGCGACGGCGAAGGCGGGCGCTCTGAATTTGCTGCGTGAGGCGAAGCACCGAAGCAGGAGGCGCCAAGCTTTCCTTCGAGGGTCGCGAAGTTCCCAGATGCACCAGCGCTGCGACGAGCTCGGTCGCGTTCGTCACCCGGCCGTCGGGGGCTTTCGCCAGACATTGCATCACCAGCGCGGTGAGCATCGGGTGCGCAGAGAGGTGAGGGGCTGCGTCGAGCAACGGCCTGGGGGCGGTGTGCACATGCTGCCCGATGAACTCACCGGCGCTGGGTCCAGGAAAGGGAAGTACTCCCGACAACATCCGATAGGCCACCACCCCCAGGGAATAGAAGTCGCTGCGCGCCTCGGGCGGTTTTCCCATCGCCTGTTCGGGGGCGACGTATTCAGGTGTACCCAGCACCATCCCCGCCTGCGTCACGTTGTTCGCCGGAGAATCCGAATCGGCCAGCCGCGCGATTCCGAAGTCGAACAGCCGCGCCTGCTCCATGAGATTGGGTGACACGGTCAGCAACACGTTGTCAGGCTTGAGGTCGCGGTGAACGATTCCCTGGGCGTGAATCGCAGCCAGCCCTTGCGCGAGCTGGGTCAAAATTCGCAACGCGCGCTCGACCGGCAGGGGGCCTACCCGCAGCAGGTTCTCGAGAGTCTCGCCTTCGACAAATTCCATCACCAGGCACGCTGAGTTCTGGTTGAAGCCGAATTCAATCACCCGGACGACCGCTGGATGATCGACCGATGACAACAGCCGCGCCTCGCGCCTGAACCGGTCTGCCATTCCGAGCTGAAGGTTGAGATCATCGCGCAACACCTTCACCGCGACGGTGCGCCCCAGCGACACCTGGGTCGCGCGGTAGACGACCCCCATTCCCCCACCCCCCAACAGGCTGTCGATGCGGAAGCGGCCGTCGAGAATCATCGACCCCTTAGCGAACGCGACCGCTCCGAACTGGGTGTCGGCTGTTCCGGCGGAATCTGGCTTCGGCTCCTCCATTTCGCTCCGAACATGCCCCAAGGCGCACCGATCGTCCCTAAGGGTTTGTTGAAAGGAGGTCGACTACACTGTGGCAGTGAGTCCAGGTTGGCTGTTCGTCACGTCGAATGAGAACAAGTGGCGCGAGGCGCAGCTGATTCTTGGCGCCTCGTTGGATAGAACCACGATCGACCTGCCCGAGATTCAAGCTGCGACGACGATGCAGGTCGCGCTCGAGAAAGCGAAGGTCGCGTACGGGTTGCTCAAGCGGCCCGTCATCGTCGAGGACGTGGGCATCGAGCTCAAAGCGCTGGGCGGATTTCCCGGCCCTTTCATCAAGTATTGGGAAAAGCTCGGCGGGCTCGAGTCGCTCTGTCTCGCCGCAGACGGGCTGAAGGACCGTCGCATCGAAGCGGTGTGCGCCCTGGTGGCGTACAACGACGATGGAGCAAAGACGTTCGAGGGCCGAGCCGCGGGCACGATTGCCTCCGCACCCCGTGGTACCCACGGCTTTGGGTGGGATGCGATCTTCATTCCCGATGGCGACAGTCGCACCTGGGGCGAGGTGTCGCAGGCAGAAAAAGACGAGGGTTCTCATCGACGGCGCGCCTGGGAACTGCTCGCGGCGCAGCTGGGTGCTCCCAACGGGCGGACGTAAAAGCCTTAGGGCCTGAGTTCGAATTACCCGGCCGGAGATCGCAGCCGAGGCACGACGCCA